>SVHP01000021.1 GCA_015055735.1 Clostridiales bacterium
AACGTCGGCAACGCCACTGTTTACAGCGTTGAGTTTAACAAACTTATTATCGGTACTGCAAGCGATAACGTTTGCGAGCGTAGTTTTTCCACAACCTGGTGGCCCCCAAAATATACAACTGCCTAGCCTATCGAGTTTTATTGCACGACGAAGTAAGCCCGTTTCGGACACGATATGGTCTTGCCCGATAAAATCGTTCAAGGTCTTTGCGCGCATTCTTTCGGCAAGTGGAATATTAGTATTGTCTTTTTCAATTAAATCAAATAAATCCATATAAATATTTTAACATATCCCATAATTTTTTTCAAGTCATAATACAATGTATTATGATGAAAAATTTATTTAAGTTTATAGAGTTTTTAATTTTTGGCTTTTGCATTTTATTTTCGCTAATTATTGCGCTCGATAAAAGTTATTCCTCAGTAGTTTTAGATGGAGTAAAATTATGGTTTGCTTGCGTTCTGCCATCTCTTTTACCCTACTTTTTTATAACGGCAATTCTATCTAGCCTAAAAGTGACGAGTAAAGTCGGCTCTTTTTGTTCGCCACTCACCAAAAGGGTGTTTAACGTGAGTGGTGCTGTCGGTTACGCCTATTTTATGAGCCTAATTTCGGGCTATCCGATAGGTGCGAAAATAGTTAGCGACCTAAAAAGTCAAAACGCCCTATCGAAGGCTGAAAGCGTAAGAGCGAGCGTGCTTTGTTCAACTTCCTCACCCATGTTTATGATAAGTAGCGTGGGATCAATCATGTTTAATAGTTCTAAGTTTGGCATTTTGCTTTTTTTGACACATTTGACTTGCTCGATAATAATCGGCGTGATTTTTTCCTTTTATAAAAGGGCGCAAACGCCTAGTGAAAAGCCGTATTTACTAAATAAGGGCGTAGACAATATCTTGTACGAAAGCGCCTATTCTTCGGTCGTTTCCGTTCTCGTCGTCGGTGGACTTATAACCATATTCTATTTGCTAACCCAAATTCTATACGATTTTCACTTGTTAGACGGTGTAATTTGGTTTTTCTCCCTTATTTTTAAGAACGAAAATTTAGCGACAGGCTTAAGCCTTGGCGTGTTTGAGTGTACTAAAGGCTTAAAATATTTATCGGCTTGTGGTGTAAATATGCTTTCATTGCCACTTTGTGCGCTTATTTGTGGGTTCGGTGGAATTTCTATAATAATGCAGTCGGTAGCATACTTAAAAAAAGCAAAAATAAAGACCACCGTTTTCGTTTTTTCTAAACTTCTATCGGCAGTCTTGAATTTTTTTGTCGGTTTAATTTTTAGCCTTGTGTTTTTTTAATAAACTCAGCCACTTGGCTAGGCAAGTATTTTGAGCAATCGCCTTTTAGTTGAATTATGTTTCTAATGGCTTTTGAACTTACTTGAACTAAGTCTTTAGGGGTTGGGATATAAATGGTTATCAAATCTTCAAGCATATCTCGATTATAGCGTTCCATAGTGGTTTCGTACTTATAATCGTCCATATCCCTAATGCCACGAACGTTTATAGTAATGCCGTTTTTTCTCATAAAATCAGTGAGCATACCGTCAAATTCTTTAACTTCAACTCGGCTTTCGCCCGAATAGGTATCCATAATCATTTGTTTTCTTTTGTCGAGCGAGAACATAGGCGATTTATCCACGTTAACGCCGATAGCCACCACTACCTTATCGAACATTTTTAAACAACTATCAATGACGAATTTATGACCGTTGGTCAAAGGGTCGAACGTCCCTGCAAAAACGCAAACTTTCATACTAATCTCTTCCTTTGAAAAAGGTTAAATGCACTCTACCGTACTTACGCTCGTCGTACTTAACAAGGTCGGGGATTTGCATTTCCCACTTATTTTCATCTTCTAAAATAACGATGCCGTTTTGCTTTAGCGAATTTTTAGCAACGCTTAAACATTTTTCTTTTAAGTCGGTTTTATAAGGTGGGTCGATATAGATTATATCGTATTTTTTTTGTCCACTACTTAAATAACTCACAGCGTCGTAATTTACGACCGAATACTGCTCGTCCACTTTAAGTTTTTCTAAATTAGTTTTAACGAGCGCAACGCTCTTTCTAGAAAAATCGTTAAAGGTGACGCTATTTGCGCCACGAGAAAGCGCCTCTATCCCAACGGCGCCCGTTCCCGAAAACAAGTCTAAAAAATCAGCGCCGACGATATCGAATCGCAATATGTTAAATAGGCTCTCACGAGCCATATCCGAAGTGGGGCGAATATCTTGCCCCTTAAAATCGTTAAGCGTTCTGCCCTTATATTTTCCACCTACTATACGCAAGATTATTCTCCCGATAAAAGACGTTGTTTTTCTTTAATTTTTTGTTGTTGAAGTTCGATCTTTTTGCCACCAAGATAGTAGGCAATACCTATGGTAAGTACGATTACAGGTATAGCGATTAGCGACCAATAGAAAAATCCTGCTTCTAACGGCATATTGGTTTGAACTGCGCTACCAACCGTAGTACTTACGTTTTCAGACATAACGACGTCAAGCCTAAAAAATGCGAATACCATCATATATAAAAAGCCTGCGATAGCGCCTGCGCCCGTCTTAGTTGGATCGATTATAATTAAAACTGTGTGAATTAACATTAGAATAATTAACGGCGCACAAACGACACCACCGATAACAAAACCTTTCCACCACTTAAATTCGCCTTTCTTTAGTGGAATATCAGCACCCGTTTGAATAATAACTCGTCTTTCTAAATCGTTTGCAATTCTAACCTTTAAGGCATCTTCACCGTCCTTTTTAGCAACGGTTGAAACGATAAAAATATAAAGGGCTAAATTTAGCACCAATAAAATGACTTTTAGCCAAATTAAATCTTGAATCATCAAGATAGCAAAAGCAGTTATCGCACTGAAAAACAAGTACAATATTCCGAGTAGCGAATGACTTAAATAATATTTCATATTTTCTCCTAACGTAAATATATTTTTTGCGCGCGCATTGTGATTTTGGACAAAATTTCATAGGGAATAGTGTTGTATTCTCTTGCTAAAAGGCTTGCGTCGTCCATAATTAGCCCGCCGTATTTTGTGATTTTAAGGTTTTTGCTATTGATTGCAGTGGCGTCCATACACCTATTGTTGACTTGCCCGAAAACTTTCCGTCTAAAAAGCCCGTCCGCATACCCAAACCGAACTAGCGAGATTTCTTGCTCTTTTTTTGTTTGATACTCTCCATAAAGACAGTTATCGCCCTTTTTAAGCGTTCGCTTTTCTATAACGGGCGCATAGAGTTTCATAATAGGCTTAACGGTTATATAGTCGCTCTCGAACGGCTTATAGCCGTAAAGCAAAATACCAAGCCTTGCCATATCGGTTTTTATGCCCGATAAAAAGCCACCACTCGCTTCTAAATGGCAAATCGCTCTACTATTATAACCTTTAATCAAATTATTTGCAAGTAAAAATTTATTACACGCATTATTTGCGTATTTTTTATTTTGTGGGCAGTGTAAATGCGAAAACATTCCGTCTAAATATAGGTACTTTGAATTAACTACCTTTTTGGCTAAACTATCTAGCGTTCTTAGGTCGTCTACCCCAAACCTATTCATGCCACTATTGAATTTTAGATGTATTTTACTCTTTAAGTGTTGAACTTGGCTTGAATAGATTATCCTATCTAGTATTTCGTGGCTATCGACGGCAAAAGTTAAACGGTATCTAACCCCTATATCAATATCGCCTAAAGTCGGTGGCGTCAACACTAAAATATCTTTATCTATTCCAGAAAGCCTTAACTTAACCCCTTCTTCCACCAACGCAACTGCGTAATAATCACACTCGGAATATAACGCATTTGCAATTTCACTTGCTCCGTGTCCGTAGGCGTTCGCCTTAACGACTGCGCAAAACTTTTGGGTTTTATTTAACCGTTTTTTAATGCTTTTTACGTTGGCACTTAATATTTTTAAGTCGATTACTGCTTTATTTAACATACTTTTATAATATGCCAAATCTTCCCCCTTTAGTGCAAAAAAGTTATATAAATCAATCTAAACTATTTATACAAATTGATAATTTCTTTTTTCTTTCTTACAGCGTAATTATAAGCTGTTTTCGTACCACTTTTTCGCATCAATATTTTGTCTTGTTTTAACTTGCCATTTGCTTGTGGTGCGTAGTTTTCATTGTAATAAAAAACACAATACGTAGAATTATCAATCATCTCATAGTTTCGTTCAACGTATGAATATTTGCCCGCTTTCTCTATTTTAGGTGGAAAATACGTTTGTTCATAAAATTTAAGCAAATATTCTTGATAAGATTTACTTACGTTTTGATAAGCCGACCTAACGTATACCCTTTTTATAAAAGGATATTCCTTTTTTAATTCACTCACAACTTTCAAAGACAACGTATCAAATTCACTCATGCTTCCAAATAAAAAAGTTGTAACGCCTTTATTTATAAGTGATACAACAATTTCTTTTAATGATAACGTAAGTTCTTCTTTTTTCTCAATTTTCCTATGCCCTATAAAACACGCTTGCATATTTACACCTACTTTTTCGTGGAATTCCGTAAAATATTATACTAAAAGCATGCCATAAAGTCAATATCGTGGAATACCACGAGATAATAATTTTAATAATTCATATAATAAATTTCGTGGAACACCTATAAAGAATTCCACGAATGGAAGATTATGAATATAAATGATGCAATAATTAAGAGAATTGAAGAAATTTGTCAAGAAAAGAACATAAATGTATGTGAAGCAGCGTTAAATGGTGGAAAATCGCCGTCGGCGATATACGACCTAATTAAAGGTAGGACGAAATGCTCTAAAGTATCAACCATAAAAGCCTTTTGTCAAGGGGCAGGCATAACTTTATCGGAGTTTTTTAATAAAGATTATTTTAACGATTTTGAAGATTAAGAAAAAATATCCACGGATTTTTACCCGTGGATATTTTTATTTATTTTTTTAATATTTAATTTTTAACCTACTTAAAACTCTATGTGTTCGATTTTTTCGTTTAGGCTACGTCTATAAAAGACGAGTTTTCTTCCCGTTGCGCAAACGAATTCAGCGCCTAGTTTTTCGGCTATTTGTTCGCCAGCTTCTCTAGGGAGTAGGTCGGAATTTTCTAGCACGGTAATCTTTATAAGTTCACGCTTTTCTATGGCTTTATCAAGGCTATCTATAAGCGCATCGTTAACGCCAAGTTTACCTACTTGCGTTATAGGTTGTATTTTTTGCGCTATTGATCTTAAATTGCTCCTTTGTTTTGAAGTTAACATATTTTATTTTTCCTTTTATGTTTTTTAGTTATTATTTCTTTAATGTCCATAAGGCTAAGAAACAAACACGGTTGGTTAGTTTTAGGTTGAAGAGCCTAAACCCTAATCCACAAATTCAAATTCTTCGCCACCGATGATAATGGTTGATTTATCAGTTGCGCCCATTTGACGAAGTTCTTTAATAATACCCCTATCACGAAGGACTTTATGAAGGTAAGCGAGAGAGTGCATATCGTCCATAACGACGTTTCGTTTAAGCACGTCGATAAGCGTACCTTCGATAACGAAGGTTTCGCCTTCTTTGAATATTTCGTAATCGAGTCTATCGGGCTTGACGTAGTTAAACTCTTCAAACTCAAGTGGTTTAACGGGTGGAAGTTTAACCAAGATATCGTAGATAACCTTTTTAAGTTTATCAAGACCTTCGCCCGTGACAGCCGAAACGGTCACTATTCTATGTTTTCTACCCACTTTTTCCTTAAACTCTTTAAGTTTTTCTTCAGCGCCGTAGATATCGAGTTTATTAGCGACTATAATTTGCTTTAACTTTGCTAAAACAGGGCTGTAATTTTTAAGTTCCTTATTGATCTTTAAGTAATCGTCGTAAGGGTCTCTACCTTCCACGCCCGACATATCGATAACGTGAACTAACATTCTCGTTCTTTCGATATGTTTTAAGAATTCAATGCCTAGCCCCAAGCCGTCGCTAGCGCCTTCGATAAGGCCAGGGATATCGGCAACCACGAACTGATTATCGTAATACTCGGCAATACCTAGGTTTGGGGAAAGTGTTGTAAAGTGGTAGTTAGCAATCTTTGGTCTAGCCCTAGTAATCTTGCTAAGTATGGTTGACTTACCCACGTTAGGAAAGCCCACTAGCCCCACGTCAGCGATAGTTTTAAGTTCAAGCACCACTTGTTTAGTTTGAGTTTTTTCGCCCGTTTGCGAAAAGTGTGGCGCATGGCGTCTAGCGTTAGCGAACCTTGCGTTACCCTTACCGCCGTCCCCACCGACAAGCACGATCTTTTTCTGACCGTCGGTAAACATGTCGGCAATGATATTGCCCGATTCTCTATCCCTAATGACCGTTCCGAGTGGAACTTTTAAGACTAGGTCTTGTCCAGCCTTACCGAAACAGTTTTTCGGACCACCTTGAGAGCCGTTTTCAGCCACGTACTTGGTTTTATAATAGTAATCCACAAGGCTAGTCAAGTGTTTATCGGCAACGAAGATTAAATCCCCACCTTTACCGCCGTCCCCACCGTCAGGGCCACCGCTAACCTTACCTTTATAATGAACGAACGAAGTGATACCACTTCCACCGTCCCCTGCTTTAATAGTAATAATCGCTCTATCTACAAACATAATTCACCTTTTAATTTTTTTATCGCACAAATCTAAAATCGGGCAGTTTTGACAATCGGGTTTACCTGCCTTGCAAAAACTTCTACCTAAGTAAATTAGGTAGTGATGCGCCCTTGACCAGTCGCTCTCGTCCAAAATCTTCATAAGCCCCGTTTCGGTCTTTAGTGGCGTATCGGCTTTAACTAAACCTATTCGGTTAGCCACCCTAAACACGTGCGTATCGACGGCGATAGCGTTGCCGTTAAAAGCCACGCTATAAACCACGTTGGCTGTCTTTCGCCCAACCCCTGCAAGCGATTGCAACTCTTTTAGAGTTTTAGGAACTTGTCCGTTAAACTTGTCCAAAAGATCCCGACTTAAACTTAAGATATGCTCGGCCTTGGTCTTATATAATCCACACGAAAATATGTATTTTTCTAGTTGGTCTTGGCTTAAAGCCAACATTTTTTGTGGAGTATTGTAATTTTCAAACAGTACTTCGGTCACCTTGTTGACACGATTATCCGTACACTGCGCCGATAACACCACTGCCACCAAAAGTTCATATGGCGAACTGAATTTTAAGGCGGGTTTATCGGTAAAAATCCCCGACAACGTTTGAACTATAAGTTTTGCTTTCGTCTTATTCATAAAATGTACCACTATTAGTTTAACACAATGCACGGGGATTTTACAAGCATTTTTTGATTGTTTTTATCGATAAAATATAGGGCGACTATAAGTTAACTTAGATTGGGCGAGTTATTCGCCTGCCACCTATCTCTTTTACGGCGAAAAAACCTGCAAAGGACGGTAAGTTTACCCTTGACACGCCTTGCTTTACAAAGGATAATTGCTCTTTTTTGAATTTTACCGAAAGACCACACCCCACTCCTGCTTCTTTTGGCGTGTTGACAAGTTCCACACCCACGCCGTTTGAACGCAATAGGTTATAGAACTTGATAGTGTGCGCCCTTGACCTGAACGATGCGATTATGAACTCCATTTTTTCTTTCTCCTTAGCATAAAAGGATTTTATCCCTTATACAATATAATATTACGATTAACTTGTATTTGTGATATTGCATGAGAATTTAGGAGAGTATATGATTTATTTTGACAATGCTTCGACGGGTGGTTTTAAGCCCAACGCCGTCATCGAATCGGCATCGACCGTAATTAAATACCTTTCGGCTAACCCTAATAGGAGTGGACACCGAAAGGCTCTAGTCGGCATGGAAACCATACATAACACTAGAACGCTTATCGCCAAACACTTTAACTGTTCTAGTGATAGGGTTATATTTACCAAAAACTGTACCGAAAGCCTTAACACGGCAATCTTAGGCTCGCTAAAGGTGGGTGGACACGTTATCACCACCGTTTACGAACATAACTCGGTTTTAAGACCACTAACGGCACTAAAGAATAAAGGGCTTATAACTCTCGATATCGTTAGCCCTCACGGTCAAACCGATTTGGTATCGGCTATAAAAGAAAAAATTTGCGACAAAACTTATATGATAGTATTAAACGCCGTGTCAAACGTGACGGGAATTATGCTCCCCGTTCAAAAGGTGGGTGAGCTTGCCAAAAAGCATAACCTTTTGTTCGTGGTTGACGGCGCACAAGCAGGTGGACATATCGACCTTGATATGAAATTAAATAATATTTCTATGCTCGCCCTTGCAGGTCATAAAGGGCTTTACGGCATTATGGGTAGTGGCGTCTTGCTCCTAGACGACAGCATTGACCTTGAGCCTTTAACCTACGGTGGCACGGGTACTGAATCGGATAATTTGTGTCAGCCTACCTTTTACCCCGAACGACTAGAGTCGGGCACTTTGAACTTGCCTGCAATTTCGTCACTGTACGAAGGCATGAATTATTTAGTACCAAACCAAACTAATTTTGCAACACATTTAACGGGCATGACCAAGTTCCTTATTGACGGACTTAAAAAAATTAGTAAGGTTAGCGTGTATTCTATCCCTAACCCTTGTGGGATTGTGGCGTTCGCCATTAAAGGTATTGAAAGTGGCGTAGTGGCTGATATCTTGAACCGAGATTACGATATAGCCGTCCGTGGTGGACTGCACTGCGCCCCACTAATGCATAAATACTTACGCACCTTTGAACACGGTCTAGTCAGAGCAAGCCTCGCCGTCCAAAACTCTTCCCACGAACTTTCCTTTTTTATCAAGTCCATTTCCGAAATCGCAAGTCGGTAATTTTTAGGCAAACAAAAAGATAGCAAAACCTTTTTTGCTATCTTTTTTAGTTTTATAAAATTTTTATACTATAACTGCGTTAGCAATATAACTAGTTTTAGGCTTTATATTCCCAAACAATGTTGTGATAGTTACCGTATTCGTCTTTTAGGTTCCAAGCGCTATCCCAATCGATTGGGGCGCTGTCTATTTCACAATTGATTGTTTGTAATGAACTACAGCCATAAAAGGCATATTCGCCGATAGTGGTTACGGTATTTGGTATTAGTACCGTTTCGAGCGCTCCACAAGAATCGAAAGCTGAGTCCCCAATCGAAAGCACGCCTACTGGAATTTCTATCGTAGTTATTGAACTGCACCAAGCGAACGCACTCTCTTCAATACTCGTTACGCTAGCAGGGATATCTATTGCTTTAAGCGATTCGCAACAATAGAATGCCCCAGCACCGATAGACGCTACGTTATTTCCAAGCGTTACGGTTTCCAAGGTATCGCAACCGTAGAACATGGTGTTAGCAATCGCATTTAGGCTATCTGGAAGTTTTATATCCTTTAGTGAAATACAATATGAGAAGGTTGAACTTCCTATAGTCGTTAACGTGTCAGGAAGTTCAACGTTAGCTAATAAATAACAACTATAGAATGCATGACTACCGATAGATTGTACGCTAGTAGGGATAACTATGCTTTCTAACATACTGCAATAATAGAACGCACCGTTACCGAGCGTAATTACGTTATTTGGAAGTGTTATTTCTTCTAATGAACTACAATAATAAAATGCACCGTTGCCAATACTCGTTACGCCATCTGGAATTAAAACGTTCTTTAATGAGTGACAATTTGCGAACGCACCGTCATTAATAGTTTTTATACTGTTTGGAAGCGTTATGCTCGTAACTCTCGTGCAATTATAGAAGGCGCAGTAGCCGATAGAAGTTACAGGTATGTCATCATATCTAGTAGGGATATACACTTTGTTAGAACTACCGGTGTAACCACTAACTTCATACTCCGTACCATTATTTATTAAAGTAAACTTAAGTCCATCAGTACACAACAATGAGCCGTACTCTTGACGACAGCCCGAGCATACTGGCCTATTGTTTACCGTTGGAGTACCACCCGAACATTTTTGAGTTACTGCGTGGCTACTATCGTGTGCGCAAATGGCTATATGTGTTTCGTCCCCATTGTTTATGTAATACGTATAACTGTGGCTTTGTGCTTTTCCGTATTCAAAAAAGTCAGCACTTTTTGCGCCACAAGCACAAGAATAATAGTAAGTTGCTTTGGTAGTACACGTTGCCTTGTTTTTCAAATATTCGCTCGTCGTTATTTCTTCGACAAAATTATGCACGTGTTCTTTCTCTGGTTCGGAACAACCGATTGCACCAAATACAAAACCTAACGCCATGCATAAAGTTAAAAATATAACTAATTTTTTATTCATGACCTTCTCCTTATTGAGAGTATATAGAGTTATTATACTACTTTAAACCATTTATTGCAACAAAAAAACAAAACTCGGCTGTAAAAAGTCGAGTTTTGTTGAATTATAATCAAATTTTCTTTAGTTCTTCGGTGACTTTTAGTAAAATCTTGCGTTTTTTATCGTCTAATAGTGGGGATAACATTTCTCTAAAGTTATCGATATCGGCGTTAGAAAGCGTGCCGTTTTGTTTGCCTTTTTTGGCTTCTTCGTAAATGGCTTTGATAAGTTCGGACTGGTTTTTGCCGTCAAATTTGTTTGAGAGCGAAGTAATTAGGTCGAACAAATTTTTATCCATACTCATCTTTTGGTTATCATTTGGATTTTTGCCTTGATTAGATGCGAAACTGTTAAAATCTTCCATATTTTCCCCCATTAAAAAAATCTTTCAATTTTATTGTATGATTTACATATATTATAATGTTAGCGAGGTCATAATGGAAATATTACAATTTTTAATATCTTTACTAAAAGATAACCAAAGTTTACAAGCGTTTATGCCAATAATAGATAATTTACGCCAAAACAATTTTGACTTAAAATCTTTTTTATCTTCACTTAACCCTGAAACGATAAGACCGTTAATACAAGGGCTAATGCAATTTATGCAAACAAAAAACCCGACTCAAACGGTCGGGTTAGAATATGCTCTCTCTCCTATCAGCGATATTGCCGATAAGGATATAATTTATTCGCTCAATAAATACTTATCCCAAGATAGTATTGTCTATTAACCAATACATTAACTAAGCGTTTCTAACGCCCTAAAAATTGCGCTATCCCCCGCTACTGTCGCGTTATCGCCACTCACGACAAAGCCTTTGCCGTGAATAGTGGTGGTTTTATCGGGCTGATAAATGGTTGCAGTAGTCAACTTAAAAGCACCGCCATCTGCCATGAGATAGGTGGTTTGCATAATGCCTTTTCCGTAAGTTTTAGCAACTCCGTCCTTGTTCTTTTCTATCACTAATCTTGACAAATCGAAATTTTCTTTATAGTATAGCATAGCGCCGATTAAACACTCGCTAGCCGATGCAGTATTCTCGTTAGCAAGTACCGAAATGCCGTTTATAAAAGAATTGTTTTTAGATTTTTCCATATAGAAATCTTCGGTCGAAGTCTTATTTTTAGCGTGAGCGATAAGCGTTTTTTTACCACCGTTATAAATTAGCGAACTTGCTACCTCTTCTAAAACGTCCATATATCCGCCACCGTTGTTGCGTAAGTCCAAAATCAGTTTGGTTCTATTTTGACTTTTCATATACTCTAACGTCGATTGCAACTGTTCACTAGCCTTGCCTTCAAAACTAGAAAGTTTTATAAGCGCAACGTCCTTGTCGAGATACTCTAATTTTTGATCCGATCTTTCAGAATACTCAAAGCCGTCCTTGCCGTCGCTCGTCCAAAGCGCCATTTTTCTCTCGCTATCGTAATATTCAACGTAATTTTTTTGATAATCGCTTTTAACTAGAGTAAAAGGCGTATTTATTTGTTGACCGTTTCTACTAACCGTCATAAAAATTTGCGTGCCAACCGTATCGCCCTCAATAAGTTGAGCAAGTTGCTTGCTGTTTTCAACTACCGTTTCCTGACCGTTTTTAGTTATAGTCAAAACCAAATCTCCCGATTTTAATCCCACGTGGTCGGCTGGCGAATTGCCTATAACGCTGACTATAATAGGCTTATAACTTTCATCATTGTAAATGGTAACACCATACCCCGACGTGTCGCCCACCCTGTCCTTTTGTTTTTGGTCGTATTCTTCTTTGGTGTAATAGTAAGAATACTCGTCCAAAAGTCCGTTGACCAAAGCGAAAGCATAATCGCTTTCGGTAAAGTCTTTTACGTTGCCGTTTTCGTCTAGGATATAACCGAAGTTCTCGATAATTTTAATTATATCTAGAGTATTACTTATTTGTTTTGTTTGAAAAGCATAGTGCGAAAAATATCCACCCGTAAACGAAACGGCTATTATAAATGCTAAAAGAAGTGAATATAAAATTCTTTTTCTAATTGGTTTTCTCGCCACTTTTTCGTCTTTTTTTTGCATAATTTATTTAACCAGCCTTGAAAGAATAGTTATCAATCTAAAGGTAACGGCATCCGAAAATTTTCTAATATTAAGACCGGTTGCACGCTCGATTTTATCTAGTCTATAAATCAAAGTATTTCTATGAAGGTACAATTTTCTTGAAGTTTCGCTAGTATTTAGGTTGTTTTCCAAAAATTCTTCGGCAGTATTTATCATTTCTTGGTCGCCAAAGATCTCTCTTGCGCCAGAATCCATTAAGGTATCCAAATTCTCGTTCAGTTTATATTTTGGTAAATCTTCGAGCATTTTAATCAAAACGTACTCCTTAAACGAGTGAATATCCCCTTTACTGCCTAGTGCGTTTTGCATTCTAAACGCCCAAACGGCGTGCGAGAAGGAAAGGCTTGCTTGAACTATACCGTCCACCGTGCTACCTATGGCAATTTTAATGTTTATTCCCGTTTCTTCATACACCATTTGTTTGATAAATTCGGCGTATTCGATAGGCGACTGATATTCGTTGGTATTATCGCTTACGAACTTAATAAAAGCAATTTGATTTTGGTCGATATCCACGACGAAATCTAGTTCTTCGCAACTGTTTGTCAAAATGTTTTTAACTTCAGCCATTTGATTTGCTTGTGCGCCGACTAGCATAACGAAAATAGGTAATTCAGGGATTGAAAACTTATGCATATATTTGTATATTTGCGAGTGACTTAACTCCCCAAATAGAACAGCCTTATAAAACTCGCTTTTAGTTAACCCCGACTCCTTAAAATAAAGGTTTTCGGCAAGTTCGGATATTAGAAAGGCGTAATTTTGCTGAATTTTATCACAGCCGTTAAGCCTACCTATTAGACTTTTGCCCTTATATCTTATTGAAAAAAAGGTTTGCAAACTCTTTTTATCGAGAATTATATCGTCTATATCTTTTGGAATTTGACCGTTATAATCATTTTCCCCACCGATAAGTTCGCCACTCTTATTATAAACGGAAAAATTAACACCCGTTTTATCGCATATTTCTTTTATAAACGCCTTAATGTCTTTATCCATGATTTTTACCTTTTTGCTCGTTTTTTAAGCATATTTTATAATTTAATATAGATATTATACATTTTTTCAGCGCAAATTACAATTAAAATAGCAATATTTATGCAAATTGCCCAAATATATTTTTTACAAAACTTTCTTTTGCAAACAAAAAACACTAATGAGATTCATTAGTGTTTTTATTGTTTTTGTTTTGAATTTTTTTGGAAAATTATTCTTTATCAGCCTT
Organism: Clostridiales bacterium; assembly: GCA_015055735.1. Taxonomy (GTDB): domain Bacteria; phylum Bacillota; class Clostridia; order Christensenellales; family Borkfalkiaceae; genus UBA1259. The sequence continues at coordinate 13,659 of SVHP01000021.1, forward strand.
TTCTTCAACAACAAGTTTTTCAACTACAACGTTTGGTTCAACTTCTTCGTTAGTTTCTTCCTTAACGTCTTCTTTAACTTCTTCTTTTACGGCTTTCTTTGCTAATTTCTTTTCCATTTTAATACGTTGCTTTTCAGCTTCAGCAGCAAGTTTAGCTTCAGCTTCAGCCTTCTTAGCAGCGTTTTGAGCAGCTTTTTCAGCTTGTTCTTGCGCTCTCTTTGCTTGTAATGCTTCTATTTCAGCCTTATTTTCTTCGTCACGAGCAAGGATTGTAATTTCAGTTTCCTTATCAAAGATATGGCAGTGGTCAAGGTCGATAGCGATATCGATCTTTTCGCCAGCTTTTGACTTAGAACGAGAGTCAACCTTTGCGATCATGTTGTGCATATCTTCGTCGATACTCTTTTCTGAAATATCTTTTTCTGCTTCAGCAGTTCTTGTCTTACAGTAAAGAAGTGTTTCCGAACCTAATGCTTCAACAACGTCAACAGTAATAGAAATCTTTTCTTTCTTAGAATCTTTAACCCAAACTTCTTCGTCGTGGAAGTCTTCAGGTCTAACACCGAATACGATTTCCTTATCGGTATTGAGATATTTATCAAGATTTACGATAAGTTTAACTTTATCTTTTGGTAATAAAATCTTTTCAAGACCAAATTCAACGTAAACCTTATCTTTAGTTCCAGTAAGTTTACCTTCAAAGAAGTTCATTTGAGGAGAACCGATAAAGCCTGCAACGAATTGGTTAACAGGGTAGTCGTAAAGGTTAATTGGAGTATCAACTTGTTGCATGAAACCGTCTTTCATAACAACGATTCTAGTACCCATGGTCATAGCTTCAACTTGGTCGTGAGTAACGTAAATAAAGGTTGTTGCAAGTCTATTGTGAAGCTTTGTAATTTCAGTTCTCATTTGAGAACGAAGTTTTGCGTCCAAGTTAGAAAGTGGTTCGTCAAGTAAGAATACTTTTGGTTCACGAACGATAGCACGACCTAAAGCAACACGTTGTCTTTGACCACCTGATAAAGCCTTTGGTTTTCTAGATAAGAACATTTCGATACCTAAAATTCTAGCAGCTTCTTTAACTCTTTGGTCGATTTCAGCCTTTGGCATTTTACGAAGTTTAAGACCGAAAGCCATGTTATCGTAAACTGTCATGTGTGGATAAAGCGCATAGTTTTGGAAAACCATTGCGATATCTCTATCTTTAGGTGCACGGTTGTTAACTAAAACACCGTCGATGTAAAGTTCGCCAGCAGAAATTTCTTCAAGACCTGCGATCATACGTAGAGTTGTAGATTTTCCGCAACCTGATGGTCCAACGAAAACGATAAACTCTTTGTCTTCAATGTCAAGGTTAAATGCAGTAACTGCAGTAACGCCTGATGGATAAACTTTGTAAATGTCTTTTAAGTTTAAACTTGCCATATTTTCCTCCGAGGGATTTTTTCCCTTTATGATTTTTTACTATTCTATTTTAACATTTTTACAGTCGGTGCGCAACAACAATGCAAACAAATATAATGCAGTTTTTTGTACAAGTTGCACAAAAACATTTTTATGTAAATTTATAAACTCTCGACTAATCTAGTTCGTCTAAAGTTAATTCATAGGCTGGCGCAAATTCTTTTAGGTAATAATCGACTTCTTGGCTTTTTAAGTTTTTCAAGTCTTTTTCTATGGATTTTTTAGCCTTTTTAAATTCGGCGTTTCCAGAGCGCACTTCCTCAACGCATTTTAGGTAAGCAGACAATCTATCGGCGCACTTAACTAATTTATATTCTTTGGTGTTTTCGTCAGGACAAACGTATTCAGCGTATTCTTCCCTTAATTCTTCAGGTAACATATTTAATAGTTTTTGTTCTGCCCCTTTTTCAAGTGCTTTATACGCCGTGCGAATTTCAGGATTGAAATATTTTATAGGGGTTGGTAAATCCCCCGTTATAACTTCGCTAACTTCGTGATATTGAGCGATAAGCACCACCTTTTTAATATCCACGTCGCCGTTATATATTTTATTGCTTATAATTGCGAGCGCATGCGCAATAACTGCCACTTGTTGAGAGTGTTCCATAATGTTCTCTTCCCTAAGCGAGTGCATAAGCGACCAGCGTTTGATAAATTTCATTCTGTTTATAAAAGCAAAGAATTTATACATAATATATCCCCTTTTCTTAAAATATGACAAATAAATTTTTTTAATGGATTTATATTTTAACATATTATTTTGCTTGACGCAATAAAATAAAAGTGTTATTATAACCTTACTAAAAAATTTTAATATTCGCTATGGGTGCCGTTAGGCTGAGATTATACCATTGAATCCGCAAGGTTATGCTTGAAGGAAAAGCAAGATTAATCAAAAATTTAACGTTCCCATATTTTTGGGAACGTTTTTTGTTTACACGATAAAGTAGCGAATAGAAGGAGTGTTTATGTTAAACAATTTAATGTCAAACTATCTTTTTGACACGCTTGAACCTATCGCTAAATGGATTAGCATAGGCGTAATCGGGACGATGATCATTTCGTTAATCGTTATCTTTTTTAACAAAAAGGATACCTTTTCAAAATCAGAAGTCGTTAAAACCATAGGTGGCGTTGCCGTTTTGTATTCGGTGGTAATGGGAATTGCATTAGTAGTCCTTGAAATGCTTAAAAAGTTTAGCAGTGGCTATTTAGAAGATAATTGGGTAAGCGAAAACATTATCCCTTACGTATTTATCCCTGTTTTGACCACGCTAATTTTAGCGTTAGTCGGGCTAATTATTCTATTTATCGTATCTAAAAAGAAACCCGACCTATTCAAAAAAGTGGGGATTGCCGTTTTAGTAGTTTGTGGCGTTTCGCTCGTTGCAACTATTGTCTTAATAGCAGTTTTCTACACCAACAATATCGTGGGTGACGGATATTACACGGGCGAATATGGTCAGTTAAACTCGCCACTTTTATACGTGTTCTCTGCGCTTTTAGTTGCAGTAGTTCTTACAATAGCCTTTATTGCAGGTAGAAAAAACAACACGCCTTTCGATACTAAAACTATCGCTATGGCTGGCGTTTGCACTGCGCTATCGTTTGTTTTATCTTACGTTAAGTTTGAAGGGGCGTGGCTACAAGGTGGCTCAATCACTTTAGCATCTTTCTTGCCTATTTGCCTATTCAGTTATACCTACGGCATGAAAAAGGGACTTATCGTGGGCGTTGTATATGGACTACTTCAAGCAATACAAGATCCGTTCATAGTTCACCCTGCACAATTTTTGTTAGACTACCCTATCGCATTTTCAATGATTGCTTTTTCTGGACTTCTCACCGACCTAAACTTGCTTTCTAACTTGCCAAGCTTAAAGTTTTCTATCGGCGCTTTACTTACGGGAGCATTTAGATATATTGCGCACGTGCTTTCGGGAACGTTTGCTTTCGGTGCTTACGCTATGGACGAAGGCGCAACTAACTTTTTAGTTTACAGCGCAGTTTATAACACTTACGTATTCATAGATATTGCGCTAGTAATTGTGGTTGGCTTAATTTTGTTCTCTTCTAAATCTTTCAAAAACGAAGTGAATAAGTTAAAACCACTCGACTAACAAACAAAATTTACGTCTTATTAAACCTCTAAAACTTAAAACCCAGAAGAGCATAACATCTTCTGGGTTTTCTTGTTTAATTTTTATTTGTATTTAGTCACCTAAGTGCAAAAGTTCGTCTAGCGCATCAATATATCCGTCAAATCCCTTGCCGATAATGGTCTTAAAGGCGTAAAGTGAAATATACGATAGTTGTCTAAAGTCTTCACGCTCTTTTAATTTAGAAATATGCACTTCAACGGTAGGAATTTGCACTGCCTTTAAGGCGTCCAAAATGGCGATACTCGTGTGGGTGTATGCGCCTGCGTTTATGATTATTCCGTCAAACTTATCGATAGCCTTTTGAATAGCCGTCACGATATCGCCTTCGTAATTAGTCTGAATACACTTAACAGAAATACCCCTTTCTTTTGCACTCTTTTTTATAAGCGCAACAAGGATTTTATAGTCGTTGTTTCCGTAAATTTCCTTTTCTCTAGTCCCTAACATATTAAGGTTAGGTCCGTTAATCACTAAAACTTTCATAGTTAACTAAAATTTCCTTTACAGTATTTTGTATTTGACCGTTATTATCGACCGTAAGGTCGGCAAAGTCAAGGTACAACCCCTTTCTTTGTTCAAACAATTTTTTAACGGCGTCCAAACTAGTCGATAGTGGTCTACCTTTCTTGTCTAGTTTTTCTAAATCCCGTTTAATATAGACTATAACGCCGTTTTGCTTTAGCGAAAAATAGTTTTCCCTATCCTTTATCACGCCACCACCCGTTGCAATGACCTTACCGGTAAGTTTTCCTTGATCTTTTAGCACGGCTTTTTCAACCTGTCTAAAATAGGCTTCGCCACTATCCTTAAAAATGGTTGGGATATCTCTATTTTCTCGCTCTTCGATAACCTTATCGGTATCGATAAACTCTCTGCCCAACTCTTTTGCGAGTTCTTTTCCCACACTGGTCTTTCCTGCACCACTCATGCCTATAAGAACGATATTTAGCGTATCTTTTTTCAACTTTTGCAAGACTGTTTCTATCACGCTATCGCTAGCGTCTTTATCCAAAAACAACTGCATAGCCCCCTTTGCTTGAGCAACAAGCATTGGTAAGCCGTTTGAATATTTAATTCCCTTTTCTTTTGCCTTATAGGTTAAGTAAGTTAGGTCGGGGTTATAGATTGCGTCAAACACGCCTTCTAGGTTATCCAACTTGTCTAAATCTATCTTGCACTCGTAATTGTTTGGAAACATACCGACGGGGGTAGTGTTTATAACCACTTGAATATCCTTTCTTTCAAAATAGTTTTGATAATTAACTTCGCCCGAACGGGACAAAACCAAAATTTCCTTTGCCCCTTCACGCTTTGCAAGTGCCGTTACCGTCTTCGATGTTCCACCACTACCCAAAATCAAAACCACCTTGTCTTTCAAGGTAATATTTGCCCTATCTAGAGCGTATTTCATGCCGAAAATGTCGGTGTTATAGCCGATTAACTTGCCGTGTTTGTTTACGACCGTGTTGACTGCGCCTATATCTAGCGCCGTTTGGTCTATCTCATCGAGATACGGCATAACCGTTTGTTTATACGGAATAGTCACGTTATAGCCGTCGTACTCTTTAGACAAAACGAAGTCTTTGACCTTATCTTCTTCAAGTTCAATTATGTCGTACTCGTAATCGCCAAGCAAGTGGTGAATAGTCTTTGAATAACTATGTTTTAAGGTTTTTCCAATAAGTCCAAATTTTTGCATAATTTTTGCTATCTAACTACTAATTTTCACAGTAAGCGCCAAGGAACGCGAACTGTTCGGTAGAATTATCTAGTTCAACCAAAAGGTTCTTAACCGATTTTTCTCTGATATCGCACTCGAAGTCGAAGTAGAACATAAACTCAAAGCCCGAGCCAACTATCGGACGAGATTCAAGTTTTGTTAAGTTTATTCCCAAGTTAGAGAATTTAGAAAGTAATTTATTAAGACTACCAGCACTGTTTTGTGGAAGTGTGGTCATGATACTAATTTTGTTTGCGTTTTCGTAAAATTCTACGTCCTTTGCAATCAAGATAAAGCGAGTGTAGTTGTTATCGCTATCTTGAATATTATTTTGTAAAATCTTCAAGCCGTAAAGGTCAGCGCACTCTCTAGAGCAAATTGCAGCGACGTCACGTCTTCCACTGTCAATTAGCATTTTAGACGCCACAGCCGTGTTTGAGCAAGGCGTAATCTTTGCGAGTGGGAATTGTTCTAGGTATTTTTTGCATTGGTTTAAGGCTTGTTCGTGCGAGAATATTTCCTTAATATCCGATAAGTTAGTATCCTTATTTACTACTAGGTTATGGTTTATAGCAACCCTTAAACTCTTAACGATATAGAACTTATGCTTTTTCATTAGGTCGTAAACGCTGTTAACCGAGCCTGCAGTACTGTTTTCGATAGGCAACACGCCGTACTTACAAAATCCCTTTTCAACTGCGCCGAACACGCCGTCAAAGTTCTTAAAGTAACTGATGTCGGCAAGTTCAAACATTCTATCTGCTGCAATCCCCGAATATGCGCCTGCAACGCCTTGGCAAGCAATCTTTGCCCTATTTGGGAACTTTTTCATGCCAGCCTTTAGTGCGCCGTCTATCTTTTCGCCAAGTTCAGAAAATTCTTCGGCGTTAGCCGTTTGGTAAGCTTTGCTAGTTTCAAACATGGTTTCAAACAGTCTTTTTATATAGATTTCCATATCAGCATCGGCGTTTTCGGTCACACGAAGCAAAATGTTTTTTTCTCTATCAGGGTCGAAAGTCGCCTTTCCACTTTGCTTTTTGGCTTCGACCACTTGTTTTACTAACGACATTCTCTCTTTGTATAACTCTACTATTTTGTCGTCAACGCTGTCTATACTTTTTCTAATTTCATCTAATTGCATAATATTACCTTCCTTAAATATCTAAACTATCGTAAATAGCGATGGCTGAAATTGCTTCGATAACGGCCACAGCCCTTGGCACGATACACGCATCGTGTCTGCCTTCGATTTTAATCTTAACGTTTTCTTTGGTTTGCAAGTTCACGCTGTCTTGTTCTTTTGCGATTGACGGAGTAGGCTTTAACGCCACCCTAAAGGTTATAGGCATACCGTTTGCCATGCCACCGTTAATTCCACCGTTGTTGTTGGTCTTGGTTTTAACCACGCCGTTATCATAATAGAAACTGTCGTTTGCTTGACTTCCGTGCATACTAGAAATCTCAAAACCACTACCGAACTCAATGCCTTTTACTGCAGGCACAGCGAACGCCAACTGCGAAATAACGCTCTCTAGGCTGTCGAACATATACTCGCCCGTCCCCACGGGAACGCCTAAAATAACGCACTCTATAACGCCACCGACCGAATCCAAATCCATTCTTGCGCTATCGATAACTTGTAGCATTTGCTCTTTCTTTTTGTCGTCCAAAAGTGGAAAATCCTTGTCTAATTTATCAAAGTCCACCTTTTCTATATCGGTATTAGAATAACTTGCGCCTTTCACGGTTGCAATTTGCGAAATATAGGCGTGAACGCTTATGCCCTTTTGCTCTAAAATTTGTTTACAAATACCACCTGCAATACACATAGGTGCAGTAAGCCTACCCGAAAACTTACCCCCGCCACGATAATCGAAAGTGTCTTGATATTTGGTGTAAGCAACGAAGTCGGCGTGCGATGGGCGTGGCGTTTTTATTAGGTTAGAATAGTCTTTTGAGTTTTGACAGTTATTCTTAATAACTGCCTTAAACTGACCGACAAGCCTATCATCTAAAAGCCCACTTTCAATAATTACTTGGTCTTGTTCCAATCTTTTAGTAGAGTAGGCAGTATTTTTCGCCCTTCTTCTATCCAAAAACTCTTGCAAAACTTGAGTATCTATCTTTTCGCCGTTAAACCCGTCAACCCTAGTTCCTATCTCGCTGTCGTGCGAAGCGCCGAAAATTTCAACTTTAAGTTTTCTGCCGTGATATATCGACTGTTTCTTTTCAACTTTCACTTACTTTACCCCCTACGCTAGAGTAATCTTCAAAAAATGTTGGATAAGATTTAGTCACTGCTTGACTGTCCAAAATAGTGGTCGTTCCACTAGCAATAAGCCCCATAACAGCGCTCGCCATAACGATTCTATGGTCGTTAAACGAACTTACCGTACCACCCGACGGCGTTCCACCGACAATTTCAATCATCTTGCCGTCGCTAGTCGCTGTTATGCCGAACGCATTTAACATTTGAATAGTCGAAGTTATCCTATCGCTTTCCTTTAACCTTAACCTTTGCACTTCACGAATTATGGTATTTCCGTTTGCGAACGCACCCAAAACTGCCACTATCGGCACTAAGTCGGGACATTCGTCCATACAAACGGTAAACGGTCTAGTCTTATCTTTCTTAACCGTAATTTGGTCTTTATATATATTGATATTAGCGCCAAAAAGGGCTAAAATCGCCATGATATTTTTATCCGATTGAATACTTTTTAGGTTTAAGCCACTGACCGTTATTCCCTTTTCGCTGAGTGCCCCAAGCACCAAGAAAAACGCCATATTCGACCAGTCGCCTTCCACTTGACAGCCACCGATATAGGTTTGATTGCCGTAAACTTTATAGCCACTCGTGGTTTTGTCAATCTTTATGCCGTAGCTCGACAAAACCTGAATAGTTATATCCACGTACGCCTTAGAAGAAAGTGGAGTAGTTAAAACTATCTCGCTATCCCCGTCAAGTAACGGTAGCGCCATCAGTAGCCCCGAAACGTATTGCGAACTTATATCGCCCTTTAGTCTAAACTCGCCACTCGTGAGTTTGCCTTTCAAAGTAATTTTTTCGCCCGAAGTTATTTCCATACCGTGAATTTGAAGTGCGTTTATCAACTCTTCGTTAGGGCGCTCCATAAGTTTACCGTGTCCTAAAACGGTATATTCTCCACCGAGAGCCGACAGTAAAACTAGCAAAAATCTTAAAGTCGAGCCCGACTCTCCTGCATCTAAAACGGTCTTGCCGTCCTTTAAGTTTTGCAAGCAATCGGCCGTGGCTAAAATATCTTTTGAAGTAAAGCCGTCAAACTCTTTACGAATTTCTTTTCCACTCAAAAAATCGCAAATTAGAACTCTATGCGCGTAGGATTTTGACGGGATTGCTTTTACACTGCCACTCGCAACCGAATTTTTTATAATAGCGTTCATGAAAAATACTCCGTCAACTCGCTAACGGGAAGGTCTTTTAGGATAGGCTTGCCTATTCCACCAATCAATACTAGAGTGATTGAATTTCCCTTTCTCTTTTTGTCAACGAGCGCAATTTTTAATATATCGAATAAGTCAAACGGGCAATCGATATTCCCTATCGTGTTGTCTAGCATACTTAAAATATCGTCTTTTTCTTTTTGGTTAATAAGCCCCCTATTAAAAGAAGTTTGGCATATTACTTTTAAGCCCATACTGACTGCCTTTCCGTGTGAAATATTAAACTCGCTTAACTTTTCTATGCCGTGAGCAATGGTATGCCCCAAATTTAATAGTTTTCGTTGTCCACTTTCAAACTCGTCCATTTCCACAATATCAGCCTTGTATTTTATGCAAGCGTAAACGAATTCTAAAATATCAAAATCCTTTTTATTTACTATATCGAAAATCTTAGCGTCTAATAGCGCGTACTTAACGCCTTCGCCCATACCGTCTAAGTAAACGGCGTTTGGAAGTGAAGAAAGGGTGTCAATATCGACCACTACTAGGCTTGGTTGATAGAACGAACCCACTAAATTCTTGCCTTCGGGGATATCGATAGCAGTCTTTCCACCAACCGAAGAATCTATTTGCGCCAAAAGGGTGGTTGGAACTTGTATATAGTTTATTCCCCTTAGGTATACGCTTGCGCTAAAACCCGAGATATCGCCCACTACCCCACCACCGAGTGCGATTATGGTGTCTTTTCTAGTGAATTCGTTTTGCGCTAAAAATCTTACGATTTTATAGAGCGTATCTATATTTTTACTCTTTTCGCCGTTAGGTATAACCAACTTAAACACGGCTTTGCCTTGACTTTCGAGAGCATTTATTACTTTATTTGAATATAGGCTATCTACGATATCGTCGGTAACAAGAGCGACTTTTTCGCCCAAAAAGTCTTTGGTTAAATGGTAGATATTATCTAAAATACCCTTTCCTATAACCACTTGATACTTTTTTTGACTGTTTACCGTGATAGATTTAGTCGCTAAATTAGTTTTCATAAATTTTACTTCTTCTCATTTTTTCAGACTGTAATTTTTTATCGTTGCCGTCCGAGAGCAACTCTTTCATCTTATCTTTATCGCCGTTTTCTAAGGCATTTTTATATTCGGTCAAATTATCTATAAGCGTTTGAATTTCACCCACCAAGAAATCGGCATTGTCGGTGGTAAGTTCCGACCACATTTCAGGAGAAAGCCTTGCTACCCTCGTCATATCCCTAAAACTACCTGCCGAAAAGCCCATGAACTGAACAGCTGTTGGACTTTTTATATACGAACTTGAAACTAAGTGCGCAAGTTGTGAGGTGTAAGCGATAATTCTATCGTGTTCTTTGGCGTTAGTTATAACCACCGTACCAAAGCCTATTGCTAGAGAAAATTCTTTTAAGCCTTGAATAGTCTTAATATCAGCCTTTACAGGCACTAAAATCATAGACGCCTTGTCAAATAGCGTTGCCGTCGAGTGCGAAACGCCACTAAACTCTCTACCTGCCATTGGGTGCGAACTGATAAAGTTTAGCCGTGGATAGGTTTTTGCTAATTGTTGCATTTCCCCTACCACTCTTCGCTTATTACCACAGCAATCGACCACTAACGCCCCGTCTTTTAGGCGTGGGCAGTATTCGCATAACGCTTTTTCTAACGCATCTGGATAGAGCGAGAAAAAAATCAAGTCGATATCCCCGATATTTTTATCGTCTAATTCATGGTGGTAAGCTTTTAAGAGTTTACCATCCAACATAGCCCTATGCGAAATATCAAACGCATAGACGGTGTGCTGTGTGTTTTTAACTATCGTCCTACCTAACGAGCCACCTATAAGCCCTAACCCAACAATCGCTATCTTCATATTAACTCCGTTTTCTTGATTTTTGATTATTTTTCGTAAGTTCTATCTACGATAGGTAGCATTTGTCTAACCTTTTGCATAAGCGTATCGAACTGTTCAGGGTTTAACGATTGCGCGCCGTCGCATAACGCCTTTTTAGGGTCGTTATGAACTTCGACGATAAGCCCGTCAGCGCCTGCGCCGACCGACGCTAGCGACATAGGGGTAACGAATTTATTTACGCCCGTCGAGTGACTAGGGTCGATTATTATAGGAAGGTGAGTTTTTTCCTTTAATGCAGGAACGGCTGAAAGATCTAGTGTATTTCTTGTCATAGTTTCAAAGGTACGAATACCCCTTTCGCATAGAATAACTTGGTCGTTGCCTTCGGCAAGAATATATTCTGCGCTCATTAAAAGTTCTTGCAAGGTGTTTGCAAGTCCCCTTTTAAGTAGAATCGGCTTACCCATTTTGCCAACTTCTTTTAGAAGTTCAAAGTTTTGCATATTTCTTGCGCCTATTTGGATAACGTCCACGTCCTTAAACAAGTCTAAATCGTTTACCGACAAAAGTTCGGTAACTATTGGAAGCCCCGTTTCCTTTTTGGCTTTAATTAAAAGTTCAATCCCCGTTCCCTTTAAGCCTTGGAAAGCGTAAGGCGAAGTTCTCGGCTTAAACGCCCCACCACGAAGCATAGTTGCGCCCGATTTTTTAACGGCTTTTGCAACTTCTATGATTTGGCTTTCGCTCTCAACCGAGCAAGGCCCTGCTATAACTTGGAAGTTCTTGCCCCCAACTTTATGCCCACATATATCGACTATTGTGTCTTCAGGGTGGAATTTTCTGTTTGCGTTTTTATAAGATTCTTGAACACGTTGAACTTTTTCAACGATGTCGAGCGAGCCGATTAAATCCATATCCACTCTACTCGTATCGCCGACAAGTCCTAAGACGGTAGAAGTTTCGCCACGGCTTGTATGAACGTCAAGCCCTAAATCTTTTACCCATTCGATAAGATTGTCGAATTGCGACTTATCACAAGAATTTTTAACGACTATTATCATATTATATCTCCAAAAAAGTTTTTAGTTTATATTATTTACTATTTGCACAATCAAAGGCGATTGAACAAAAAATAATTGATTAGATTTATCGTTTTTACGAGAAAAATACAAAAAGGACGAGTTTAAAATATCTCTCACGAAAAATGTTTTACTTTGTAAAAGATTTTTTGTGATAAGGAGCAACCGAACGAGTGGCTTATAGGGTAAATTTTAATTTGCCCTTTTGCTCTCTTTCGCGTTGCGACGCGGGCGCATACTTGAAAAGTATTTAACCGAGCAACAACACGAAGTAATTTACAGTATTTTTTCCGTAAAAAACAATTATTTTTTGTGAAAGAGCCTTAAAAAAAAGGTCTTGCAGTAATTACTGCAAGACCTTTGAGTTTTGATTTCACGCAAAAACATTCCGCATAGTAATTACTAACGAGATTCTGAAAGGTTGCTATAAAAATAAAAGTAAAAGTAAGATTTGCTAACTTTCATAGTTTTTGCTCCTAAATTGCTATTATTATACGCCCGTAATTTATATATTGTCAAGCATTTTTTACACTTTTCTTTTGATTTTTCTCAATTTTTATTGAATGCTTTTTATAACTTTTCATATTTATTATAACCCCTACTGCAAGGGCTAGCATAAGTATATACGCCCACAGCAAAAATATCACGACCGTTGCTAGCGATCCGTAAAAAACGTTATATGACGAAAAGAACCTTAAATATACGGTAAACCCGATAGTACCAAGCACCATAATACATAACGAAATAAACGAGCCTAGCAAAATATCTATAAGTTTCACTCTTTTTGGGCTAATAAAGGTGTTTAATGCTAAAATTATTATATATCCAAACACTATGACTATAAAAAATGCGATTAGGCTTAATATTATTTGGTTTTTTTCGCTCGATAAAAAGTTTAAGTTTATGCTTGAACTAAACGCAAACAGCAAGGCTATGCCTAAAAACACGCTAAACAAAAAGGCGAGCGCAACGACTGCAAGTAGCCGTCTCATTATTCCCCTTTTGATTTTAGACCTTGCGCCGTAAATAAAATCGCCGTCCTTTGACATTTGATTAAGTAAAGTCGTGCAAGAAAATACGACGGTTAAAAAGAAAAACACGGTTGCGCCGTTAGATGCGTTTTCGGCAGTCTTTGCTATCGTTTGACCAGCAAGCCTTAACTCTTCGGGCAAGCGAGATATCAAATTATCGGTCACGCTAACCCCAAACACTGAAAACGCCGTCACTAGCAAAAACACTAACGGCACTAGCGCAATCAAAAAATAATACACCCACGCACCTGCAACAGTCGTTAATCGCTTTTCATAAAAAACCTTTATTATAGGCTTAATCTTTAACTTTCTCATACGGCTATTGTGGGTAATTTTTGCCAAATTATGCCTTTTTGAGTTATATGTCCTTAATTTGTTTAAAAAACTTGATAAAAAATTTAATATATGCTATACTGATTATGCCAAACTAACTTAATAAATGCAAAAAGTGGTGTAATTTTCTTTTTTAAAAGGATAATTATATCTATTTTTGCCATACTGTTACAAATGAATTTGATAAAATGCAGATTCTACTTGTATCAGTATGGTTACACCATTTTGTATAAAGTTAGTTTGGCGACTATCGGAGTCTGCGTTTTTGTGCGCTTACTTCGGTAGGCGCACTTTTTTATTTTATCAAAATTTTGGAGGTTAAAACATGGCGTTTAGAGTTGGGTTTCGTAAAACATTGTTTAAGTTAGGTAAATGGAGATTTGGAATCGGTTATAGCACGCATGGAGCAACAGGTATAATTATGTTGTGTGTTTATGGGATGCTAAATCTAATGTGGTATATGATATTAGGATGTTTATGGCTTACATATGCTTTCATTTGGTTGTTTTTTATTCTTCCAATAAAAGGGCTTTCCAAACTAATAAAAAATAAAACATCAACTTCAAACAATAATCAAGAAGTATAGCACGGTAGTCTATCATTATGGACAAATAATAAACTACCGTGCCTTTTTTATTTTCTATTCAATTTACACTAAATCGACTTTATAAACGATTTGTATTTTTCTTGGCGTATTCTTGTCTTTTGGTGTTGCACCGATTATAACTCTTTCAATAAGTTCAACACTCATTGTTCTCGTTAATTCGTTTACGTTTAGATAGCGTTTTATCTTCGATATAAACTCGTCCACGTCGGCAACAACTTGATTACTTTTTGCAAGACTTTCGTTTAGCGTTTCTATATCTGCCGTTAAGGTTTTCTTCTCTTCTGTATATCTTGTTATTAACATAACGCAAATATCTTCGGGGATTTTACCTTTAACCTTGTCAACATAAGCGTTTTCAAGAAGCCCATCTAAATCAGCAAGTCGTTTATTTTTATTCTTTAACTCGTTTTGAATCGACTTAATTTTCTCTTGAGAAAGTTTTTCGCTTCTTTCAAGGAAAGCGTTTCTAACGGCTGTTTCATCGGCTATTACCATATCAATCTTACTTCGGATATCTGCTAAAATAACTTCTTCAATATCCTTTGCGTTAATATGGTGACTAAAACAATAAGCCTTGCCAAGCCTGTTATGGTCGCCACACTCAAACGAGCAATAAACTTTACCTTTTGTTACTGAACGGCTCATTCGCATTTTACCGCCACAATCTTCGCAGAACATTAAGCCCGAAAGAGCGTGGACGAATCCGCTTCGTTTTGTTTTCCGTCCTTGACTAACCGAACGTAGCATTTCTTGTATTCGTTCAAAAGTTTCTCGGTCAATAATTGGCTCGTGCGTATTCTTAATCACAAGAAAATCGCTTTCATCACGATAAATGCGCTTATGATTTTTATACGATACGGTTGTTACGCGTTGTTGAACTAAGTCGCCCGTGTAGATAGGATTTTTCAATATCCATTTAACCGATTGCATCGACCAATACTTTAAGCCACGATTATCGCCTTTCTTGCCAAACTTTTCTTGCATATACCGTTGCGGGCAAGGAATACCTTCAAGATTAAGAACGTCTTTTATCTTACTCATAGAGTAGCCGTTTAATCTCATTTGAAATATTCGCCTAACAACACTTGCGGCAGGTTCGTCAATTACGGGCAATCGCTTGTCCTTATCCACGATAACGTATCCAAACGGTGCTTTTGGTGAGTGATATTTTCCGTCTTTCGCTTGCGCGCGAATAACCGATTTAACCTTTTTACTCGTATTAG
>SVHP01000022.1 GCA_015055735.1 Clostridiales bacterium
CGCTTCGCATATAATACGGGTCGCCACCAAAAAGTTGCACTGCCGTTTTAGAATAATTATCGGTTTTTAACAGTTGGCGAGTGCCTTCACTTCCGTACATTAACCCTTTTGCGCTCACGAGTTCGGTAAACGCTAAGCCGTATCCCAAATTTAAGGCTAATTCCCTAAACGAATAGTCTGTATAGCCTGCCATTGGCGCTAGAAAAATATTGTTTTCAACTTGCTTGTCGGCAAGGGTAAGAGGAAGTATTTTCATTTGCTTTCCTTTTGGTAGTTAATAATATTAAGTTTATCAAACATACGAAAAAATAGCAAGCGATTATCGCTATTGCTCCACCGTATATATTTAAGTTTGCATCACTTAATAGCAAAAGGTTTAAGACTGTCTTTATCACAACCCCTATCGATAAGGTTATCACGGGCGTATAAAGTTTACCCTTACCTATAAGGATTGCATTGCTCGCTTGCACTAACGACAACAGCACCACGCACGGCGAACATAACCTTAATAGGTTTATTGCCGTAGTCTTTTCAAATTGGGCAAGGTTTCTAAATAGTATATTTATCGCAAGTGGAGAAAACAGCGCTAACCCAACCGAACACGGCAAGGCGAATAAAAGTGTTAAAAGTAAAATTTTATTCTTCCTTTTATCCTTTTCGCTTTGCGACCGTACCCCCGATATTGCAGGAATAGCCACGGTTGCTAATCCGTAACAAATGGACACGGGTAGGTTTATTATAGTCATTACCACTCCCGATAAAACGCCGAAAACCGAAGTGGCGTTTTGCATATATTTACCTAAAATATTTATGGTTAAAAAACTGTCTAAAACTTGCGATAAAGGTATCATAATCCCCACTAGCGTTATAGGAATTGTGTTTTTTACGATAGTTTTACCGTCATTAAAAAACTCCGAATTATCGTATATAAAATGTAGTTTATATTTATTTTTATGCCTTATATATAAAATGAATAGATATAGAACGGCAACGAGTTCAGATAAGGTTATTGCAAAGGTTGCGCCCGACACTGCTTTTTCAACGTCGGGAAGAAACAATCTAACTAATAAAACGCCGAATAAAAGTTTAATTATTTGTTCTATGACTTGCGAAAGGGCTGTTGGGCGCATATTCATAAGCCCTTGAAAATAACCACGAAAGCAACTAATAATAGACACTAATAAGATTGCAGGCGATAAAAATAGATATGGTAATCTCGCTTTGCTATCGCCTTGAAGGATAGCGATTTTCGAGCCGAATATCCACATAAAAAGCGAGCAGATAAGCCCAAAAATAAAAAATATTTTTAGACTTGCGACCAAAAATTTATGTGCAGTTTTATACCTATCTTGACTTTTTGAAATCAATCTTGAAATTGCGCTAGGCAATCCTGCGCCCGAAAAGTCTAAAAGTAATGAATATACGGGAAAAACCATTTGATATAAGCCTATGCCGTAACTGCCTAGCATATTGGTTAAAGGCACTCTATAAATTGCACCCAAAAATTTAGCGATAAAAGCACTTAAGCCTAAGTATATTGCGCCACTTAAAATTCCGTTCTTTTCTTTCATATGTATGGAAAATGAAATTTGTTTTAACATAAATATTAAAAACAAGGCGACGAAACAAAAAATAATTGATTAGATTTATCGTTTTTACGAGAAAAATACAAGAAGAACAAGTATCTTTTTTGTGTAGAAGCCTTATAAATAAAAACCGTAGAATAAATTATCTACGGTTTTTAAGACGAAAAAAATCAATAAAACATCAATCGAATTGTTTAGATAAAAACGATGCGCCTAATTGAACGAACTTAACGTCGCTAGAATTAAATTTAGACGACTTATCTTTGTCAAAAAGGATACAAGCACCAAAACAATCTCCGCCCGAAATAATCGGAACGATTATTTGATTTTCCATTTGAAAATCTTCGTTTTCGCAAATTGGAATTATAGTTCCTCCGTCCATTCTACATGAAATAATACTCTTTCTGTTTTTCAATACTTCAATTAAATTATTAGAAATATTGCGTCCGATAGACTCTTTCATTTTGGATTTTGAAACGTATAAAATATTATCGTTATCGGTAATTAAACAAACCTTTTCGGTTAATTCTTCAATACCGTCAGCAACGATTTTAGCAAAGTCACCAATCGAAGTTATAGGCGAATACTTCTTAAAGACTAAATTGTCTTTATCAGTATAAATCTCTAAAGGGTCTCCCTCTTTTATGCGTAAAGTTTTACGCATTTCTTTGGGAATAACAACCCTACCTAACTCGTCAATTCTTCTAACTATGCCTGTTTCTTGCATGTGATTTCCTCCGTCTAATTGTAGTATGTGACGGAATATTTCTTTTATGCAAAAGATTTTAAGTTTTTTTAGTTTAACCACGCATCTGGCGTAGTCCTATACTTACTAAACCAAACGGTGTCCTTTAATAGCGTATTATTGTTAGAACACTCTACGCTTACGCCATCTTTAGCCGAAACCACTACGATATTACCATTTAACATCTCGTATTGTTCGGCATTTTCGTATTTATCGTCCGAAGTGTCGTTTGGCGTATCAGCACCTTCTACTTGGATAATTTCCATCATCAACGGAACGTACACTTTATCGGTATATTTAGAAATTCTTTCTATCATTAGTTGTGACGGAAATAGATTTTCTAATGCAGTTTTTCTCTCTATACTGCCTGCACAACAAGATACAACGCATATTTTAGGCTGAATTTCTTTCAACAAGCACTCATTTGACGAAGTCTTAGAGCCGTGATGCCCTGCCTTAAATAATTTTACTTGGGTAAAATCATATTTTTCAGCAAGTTTTATTTCACCCTCTTCTTCTAAATCGCCCGTAAATAAAAACTGACGGTCACCATGATAAAACATTACGCATACCGAATAATTGTTTTCGTCACTGTTCCAATTTTCATAATAGTAATTATATAAAATTTCCATTTTTACACTGCCGTCATAGGTCAGTTCATAAACTCTTTTTGCGCCGTTTTGATTATTATAACACTCTAAAGCAGTGTAATGCTTTGCACCGTTTTGAATTTCTTCTTCTCTATTTTGTATGTATTTAGAATAAAGAGTAGGATTACCTTTATCCGTTAAAAGTTTTTTATTAGTTTCATTAAAATCTATAATAGTTTGACACTCGTAAGCATCAAATATACTATTCGTCGCAGCAAAGCCTGCAATATGATCCTCATCGGCGTGAGTAACGATAACGTATTCTAATTTATTATCGGTTACGTAAGTATTCACGTAATTCTTTATATATGGAACACTTCCAGCTATACTACCTGCATCGATAAGTATATCATTATCCCCTGCCTTAACGTAAATGCAATCTCCCGTAAATTCATTACCTAAACTCATAAAATGAAAAGACATCGTTCCATTTACCGAAGTTGGTGGAATTGGTGGCGACGGTGGCGTTGCTGGTGGCTCGTTAGCTTTATACAAATAGCAACCTAACGCACCTATAATTAAAAGTACTATCGAGAGTAAAATTGATTTTGCTGATAATGATTTTTTCCTTCTTCTAGCCATATTTTCCTCCTAATAAAAGTTTTTAAATGGAAGGCACGCCTTTTTTTGCGTGCCTTACTATACTTACAATAAATTTTTTCTTAAAGACTCTTCTGATATCGGCGAAAGGTACTTTAACGGAATATCGTAAACGGTCATACAGCCCGTCTTACCTTCCTTCTTTAACCTAGCGACTGCCCTAGCGTAAGCAGTTAGTACGCTTGCAGTAAATTCAGGGTTAGAGTCAAGTTTAAGCGAAAATTCTACTATATGCGAATTTTGTTCGGTAGTATTACCCGTTCTAATAACGAACCCACCGTGAGAAAGTTTCTTTTGCATTTCGGCAACTTCTTGCTCGTCTACAAAATTCACGATTGTATCGTAATCGGCAAAATAATTTGGCATCGTTTTAATTTTTTGTTCAATTTCTTGTTTATTTGCGTTTTCTTTGACTGCTACGAAACACTCACGAAGGTGTTTTTCTCGAGTAGAAAGGTTAGGCGCAATTCCACTTCTTACCTTTTCTAACACTTGTTCTCTAGGAATAGTGTATTGAATAGCGTTCTTTACCCCTTCAATTCTTCTAATAGCGTCACTATGTCCTTGAGATACGCCCTTACCCCAAAAAGTATAATCGTTTCCGTCTGGCAAAACTGCGCCGAAAAGCATTCTCATTATTGAAAATAAACCTGGGTCCCAACCTATACTTATGGCTGAAAGCGTACCGTTTTCTTTTGCAACCTTG
Source organism: Clostridiales bacterium (assembly GCA_015055735.1). Classification (GTDB taxonomy): domain Bacteria; phylum Bacillota; class Clostridia; order Christensenellales; family Borkfalkiaceae; genus UBA1259. The sequence continues at coordinate 4,288 of SVHP01000022.1, forward strand.
TCTAGTTTATCAAAGTATTCGGGTATCTTTGCGTGAGTGTCAAAAGAATCAACGGTATTGAAATCTTTTAACAAATCGGCAGTCGTATTTGGCAAATCGGTTGCGCTACCACCACAAAGTAATAGTACGTCCACCTTATCCTTAAAGTTTGTAAGTTCACTCATCGAATAAACGGGAAAATCCACTGCAGGCTTTAAGGTTTTAGGATCACGCCTTGTAAATATACCCACGCATTCCATATCTAAAGCCTTATCTACGGCAAGGGTAACACCCCTACCTAAATTTCCATAACCAACTATTCCTACTTTAATCATTTTAGTTTCCACCTAATTTGTGTATTTATGGTTTTATTTTACTATTTTTTTGTTTTTATTCACAAGTGTTTTAACAAAAGTTTTATTTATAACACACATTAAAATAAGTTAACCATTTATTTTCATTAAAATACAAAAGATTACAAAATACACCCTTAGATTTATTATATAATGGATAACAAGATAAGTCAATTATAGGGAGAAAAATTTTGAAGAGTTTAATTAAATATTTTGATTTTGCTACTGCAGTCAAACTTACTTTAACTTTAATATTATTTTTAGTTTTTAACAGTCTAGAAAAACAAATTTTACCCTATTCTAGTGCGCTTTTGGTAGCCTTGCTCGTATTTGACAGTTCTATCTTTTTTACTTCGTTATTATATTTATCGGCTTTCCTCATTATGGGCGAAGTGGGGCTTCTTGGCGCAGGCGCAATTTTTTTAGCAGTTATTATTCCTATAATTTGCATTTATAAACATTATAAAATCAACTCTCAATTTGAATATATTGCATACGCTTTCGTGGGTATGCTAGGCTTTGTATTTTTAGGTAGTTCTACCACTGACATAACGCTAGAAAAACGAATTTTTACTGCTATTTTAACAGCGCTTTTAACCTTAATTTCCTTAATTTCGGCAAAAGCCGTATCTCAAAAGGGACTTAAATTCAAACTTGGCTTTGACGAAACGCTATCGCTATGCGTATTGATTGCTATATTTGGGATAGGCGCTTCAAATCTTATTTCACCTTTCGTTTGGAAAGGTATTGCCGTGTTTTTAATACTTTTGGTTTGTTATATGTATCGTACGGGAATAGCCACTGTTATTTGCGCAGTGTTTGGAATTAGCCTTGCCGTATATTATTCTAATCTCAATTATATTTCGATATTTTTAGTATACGGCATATTTTGCGAAAGCCTATCACCTTTTTCTAGGTACGCTAGCGCCCTATCCATACTCGTTGCCGATTATCTTATTCAAGGCATATTTCAAGTCTACGATTCCTATACTTACCTTAACTTAATTAGTATCGTCAGCGGTTGTTTTTTATTTTGCATTATTCCTAGCGAACTATTAAAATCGACTAAGGATAAACTTTACCTATTTAGAGAAAAGCAATTAGTTAGACAAACTATAAATAGAAATAGGTCGGCGCTTTCTGGAAAACTTTACGATCTATCGACCGTATTTACCGAAATGGCATCGGCTTTCGACCTATTTGAAAAGCACAGCATAAGTGAAGATAGCGCTAAAAGAATTATGGAAAAAGATATCATAAATAATATATGCAAAAATTGCGACAACTTCCACAAGTGCAAAAAACAAGAACAATACGTTAGCACTTCTATACACAAAATGGTAGACATCGGTTTTGCTAAAGGTAAACTTTCGCTCATTGATATGCCCAAAGAACTTTCGGCTTTTTGCATTAAAGCGCATAATATTTTATACGGCTTAAATAAAAGCCTAGCCGATTATCGTACTAGACTTATCGAAAACCAAAACCTTGCAGTAGGTAGGCAGTTAATCGCCTCAGAAGTCTTGGGAGTTGCCGAAGTTTTACGTGGGCTTGCCCTTGATACCGGCTCGTTATTAAAGTTTCACAACAAACTAGAACGAAAACTTTGCGACAACCTTTATAAGTCGGGGTTTTTAGTGACCGAACTGCTTTTATACGGCAACGAAGATAACCTTTCAGTCAGTCTAATTATCATGATGAAGGAATTTTCTTTATCAGAACTGCAAAAGGTTATTTCTATGACTTTGGGCGTTCAAATGGTACTAAACCAACGCATAAACGTCACCACCGATAAACTGTATTTATCATTTATTAAAGCCACCGAATTCGACGCTGTTTTTGGAATATCCAAAGTGACCAAAGACGGCTCCTTGTTGAGTGGCGACACCTACTCCACTACTCGCATTACCAACGACAAAATCTTAGTCGCCCTATCTGACGGCATGGGAAGTGGCGAACAGGCTCAAGCTATTTCTTCAGCCTCCCTATCCCTTATTGAAAGTTTTTATAAGGCAGGATTACAAGATCAACTAATATTAAACACCGTTAATAAACTACTTACCATAAACACTGAAGACACTTTTACTGCGCTCGACATTTGCGTTATCGATTTAAAGACTTGTTCAGCCGATTTTATCAAATACGGCTCGCCGTACGGGTTTATAATAAACGATAACGGAATAAAAATAGTAGAAGGAAACAGTTTACCACTCGGCATTATAGACGGGCTTAAGCCCGCAGTCGCCACAACCACTTTAAACGACGGAGATATCGTACTGTTGTTAAGCGACGGAATAAGCGATGCGTTTTCTAGTTCGGGAGAAATAATCGACTTTTTGAGAACTCTAACCCCAAAAAACCCACAATCGCTATCCGATAAAGTGCTTAATATGGCAATAGAATTAAACGACGGTCAAAAAAAGGACGATATGACGGCGCTTGCCGTTAGAGTTTATAAAAAAGCCAATTAACGCTCGTATATTAACGCTTGATGCGTTATGGTCATATACTTTTTCATTATTTACGTTTAACGCCCTTATGGATTTTTCCATAAGGGCGTTAAATATTAAAATATTTTCATCAATAATTTTTCTTTTTGTTTATAGTCTTGATACAAATTTTGGTAATTTGAAGGTTGTGGCTCATAGGTTAATTTTTTCTTAACCAAATTGTTTACTGCACTTTCAACGCTGTCAAACACGCCTATGCCCTTGCCTGCAAATATTGCACTACCTAAGCAAGCCGTTTCATTTTCGTTTAGGGTGACCACTTTTTTGTTTAAGACTTTAGTCTTTATATCGCACCAAAGCGAACTTCTTGCTCCACCACCCATAGAACGAATTTCGTCTATTTCAACGCCTAGATAATCCACGTATTCTTTAATCATATATGCAACCGATTCCATTATTGCACGAGCAAAATGTGGACGAGTATGTTTTAATTCTACCCCAAAGAATACGCCTTTGGCATTTGGATTATTTTCAGGCATAACAGTTCCACAAAGGTACGGAAGAGAAATAAGTCCCTCGCTACCTTCTTGAACGTTACTCGCCAACTCGTCAAGTTCTTTTAAGGATACGTTTTCGCAAAAATTACCCTTAAACCACTCTAAAACTGCACCAGCAGTCGGAGCCCACATGAGCAAGCAATATAAACCTTTTCTTACGTAAAACGCCGACACTTTTAATCCGTCAAAGTAGGGTGGGAATTTTTCGGTTACTGCGCAAACGGCTAAAGCCGTGCCCGTAGTTTCACTCATTAACCCTTCTTTAACCACCCCTGCGCCCGTGATGCCTGCAATTTGGTCAAGCGCGCTAGTTACGACTTTCATGCCGTTGTATTCGCCAACAACCGTACCACTTTCTTGTAATTGTGGCAGTTGATTTTTACTTATAGATAGATATTCTAAAATTTCAGGTATATATTCGCCCGTATGAACGTTCATTAAAAGCGACGACGAATAAAGTGAACGAGATGCGTTAAATTCACCCGTCATTCTGTATATAATGTAATCTTCTAAAAGCAAAAATTTATCGGTCTTATTAAATATTTCAGGCGCATTTTCCTTTAACCACTTTATCTTTGGTGCAGGATAACCTGCAGGAATTTCAGTTTGTCCCGTTAGGTTATACATCTTTTCTAGTCCAAAAATATCTTGCATTTCTTTGGCTTGTTTTTCAGCACGATTATCTAGCCAAATTATTGCGTTCATAAGTGGATTGCCGTCCTTATCGATTGCGATTAACGTTTCGCCTTGAGTATCGATAGAGATTGCATCAACGTGATGCTTATCGGTTATCTTTTTAACGGTAGATGAAAAGACGTTAAAAAATTCGTTAGCGTCAAATTCTATGAACTCACCCTTGGTAATCAATTTATATTGAGCCGATTGAGAGTCTATGCGATTGCCTTCGCTATCGAAAAGGCAAGCCTTTAACGCCGTAGTACCAAAGTCAACACCTAATAAATATTTTTTCATTATTCTCTCCTAAACTACTCTAATTCAACGGTAATAGTTTGTCCGTCAAAAGTAAACTTCGTGCCGTAAGGCGCTGAAACTCTATCGATTATATCAAAAATCTTTTTAGCCTCTTCACCCTTAGCAACGTAAGGTAGACCGTTGAGATCGCCTTCCCTATTAAAACCTAAAGAAATTGGGAGCAGTTCCATCTTAACCATTTTTTCTCCGTCAAATTCCATTTTTGGAAGCAAGGTCAAGAAACATTCTTCTTTAGTTTGAAGCCCTATCGTATTGCCCTTAGAACGAGCCATAAGCCCTTCGTAAGCAGTTGCAGTAGCCGAGCATCCGTATTTATGTAAGAAATCGGCAGGCAATTCTTTAACCCTCATACCTTGATAGGTAAAGTCGCCTAACGAATAAATAAGTGGTTTACCTTTATAAATTTCAATAGGTCTAATTTGGTGAGTACCACTACCTATTACTGCACTTGCGCCAGCATCTATACACGCCTTGTCAATTTCTTTCAAAAATTCAGGCGCATCTTCTTTATTGCCTTCAGGCGCTCCGTGACAATGAGACACGACGAACACGTAATCACACTCTTCTTTTGCCTTTCTTACGCTCTCAACAATCCTTGCCTTATCGTTTGCATTACAAACGCTAGTCGGTCTTAAACGGTCGTAGCAAAACAACGCTTTGCCAAATTTATAAACGCCTTCAGGCGAAGGAAGTTCGTAGCCCGTTGCTACGTTATAATCAAAATCGTCGTTAATATGACATTTTTTAGCGATTTTCTTTAAGTTTTCAACGTCTTCTTCATCTATTTGTAAATATTCGGTTGAGCCTAGATAGTTTACGCCAGGTCTTGCGGCAATGCTTGGAGTTGCGTATCCTGCTTTTGAAGCCACTTCAAAGTCTGTGGTAAATGCGATAATTCCAACCCTTTTACCGTTAACTTCTATGATTGCAGGCGCACCTGCCGAAGCCATATCAACCCCACTGCCAGAGTGAGCAAGTCCTCGCTTGTCTAACTCTTCTAAGGTCGACAACATTCCGTGATAGGAAAAGTCCATAGTGTGATTGTTTGCCGTTCCGTAATAGTTAAATCCGTATTTTGTCAAGTATTCAAAATCTTCAGGTAAAACGTTTATCCACGTTCCACCAGAGTACGCCGAAGCAAACTTACCGTATTTAGAAATATTGGTTTCAAGGTTGGTAATTCTAACGTCGCCTTCCCCGATTTTTTCTTGCATTTCTTTTAAGTCACTGTCGTATTCCTTTGGAAAATCGGCAGTAAACAATGAGTCGCCCGTTGCCGTTACTACAAAATTCTTTTTCATTTTTAGTCCTTTATTTTTAATCTATAAAATTTTCTATATTTTTGTTTTATCAATCTCGTTGCCGTCTATATCTTTTAAGATAATTTGGTCATCTTCTAAGATAATATAACTATTTTTAGTATGGTTTTTAGGTAAAGATAAAGAGCCTGCGTTTGCAACTACCGTTTGACCTATTCTATCTATGAATCCCGTATGAAAATGCCCGTAAATCATTGCGTCAAAGTTGGTTTTTGGCATATTATCTTTATTATAGACGTGCCCGTGTGTTAAAAACACCGATTTATTGCCACTTAACAAAATAAGGTCATTAGCAAACGAAAACTCAGAGATCATATTATCCACTTCACTGTCGCAATTACCTTTAACCACTAACAGTTTATCCTTTACGCCGTTTAACAATTGAGCAACTTGCATAGGATTATAATCTTTTGGTAATTGATTTCTCGGACCATGATTGTAAATATCGCCAAGAAGTATCAATTTTTCGGCATTTTCTTTTAAATAGCGCTCTAAAAGTTTTTCAGCGTAGTACGCTGAACCGTGTAAATCGGATGCAACTAAAATTTTCATTTAAACTATCCTTCCTTTTTGCTAATCAAATCGGTAACTACTTCTCTTGCAATATAAAGCCCAGCAACTGCTGGAACGAAAATCATGCTAGGTGGAGCAATTTTTTTACCCTTTTCCTTTTGAACAAAATCGTCTTGTTGATTTTGCCCCAAATTAACGCCTTCGTCCGAATACACGACCTTTACGTCAAAAATATTGCGTTTTTTGAGTTCCCTTCTCATAACCCTTGCAAGTGGGCAACCGTTGGTTAAAGAAATATCGCAAACTTTTAATCTTTCAATTTGCATTTTCCCACCCGTACCCATACAAGAAATGACAGGGATATTTTTTTCTTTCGCTCTTTCAATTAATTGTATTTTTGCGGACACGGTATCGACTGCGTCCACGATATAGTCGTATTTAGATAGGTCTACTTGGTCGGCATTTTCGGGTAGATAAAAAATCTTATTCGCACTTATTTTTAAGTTTGGATTGATTGATAAAAGCCTAGATTTTACAACTTCAACCTTATCTTTTCCAATCGTGTCAACAGTCGCTATAATTTGACGGTTTAGGTTGCTTTTATCAACCGTATCGCCGTCAAACACTGCAATTTCACCTATACCCGAACGAACTAGCGCTTCGCAAATAAAGCCACCGACTCCACCCACGCCAAAGACTGCAACCGACGAGTTTTTTAATTTCTCTAAATTTTTCTCGCCTATTAAGTTTTCAACCCTTATAAAAGCGTCCATTAAAGTAAACGTATTCCTTTTTTAGCGTTTTCTTCAATACACTCATCTGACCAAACAGATGCTTGTACTTCGCCTATATGCGCCTTGTTCAAAAAGAACATACATAGTCTTGATTGACCGATACCACCACCTATAGTTAAAGGCAATTTACCTTCTATCACGTCTTTGCAGTAAGGATTATCTAGTTTATGTAATTCCTTTTTCTTTTTTAATTGTTTAACTAAACTCTTTTCGTCGACCCTAATACCCATTGACGAAATTTCAAGGGCAAGATCTAAAACGTCGTACCACAAAATGATATCTCCGTTTAATTTCCAGTCGTCGTAATCGGCAGCCCTTCCATCGTGTGGCTTACCGTCTTTTAAATCCCAACCGATTTGATAAAGGAAAATTGCACCGTACTTTTTAGCGGCTGCGTTTTCCCTTTGTTTTCTTGTTAAGTCTGGATATTCAAGTTCTAATTCTTTGGTTGAAATAAAGGTAATTTCATCGGGAATAGTATGGGTAATGTTTGGATACTTAGCGTTTACAGCTTTTGCAAGTTTTTTAAGCGCTTTATAAATAGACTTTACCGTTTTTTTCAAGTATGAAAGCGTTCTTTCCTTTTTTGAAATAATCTTTTCCCAATCCCATTGATCGACGTAAACCGAGTGCAAAGCGTCTAAGTCTTCGTCACGGCGAATGGCGTTCATGTCGGTATAAAGCCCCGTTTCTTGTTCAAAGCCGTATTTTGCCAAAGCCATTCTCTTCCATTTTGCCAAAGATTGAACTATTTCCACGTCCTTTTTTAAGGTCAAAATATCAAACCTAACTGCACGTTCATAACCGTTAAGGTTATCGTTCAAGCCTGATTCAGGTTGAACGAATAACGGCGCTGATACACGAGTTAGTTTTAAGGCTTTTGCAAGTTCCTCTTCAAAAGTGTCTTTTATAAATTTTATTGCTATCTCCGTTTCTAATAGAGTAAGCGTTGGTTTATATTCCATTTTTAGTCTAATACTCCTTGATATAAAGGATACTTTTCAATTAACTTTTTAACTTCTTCACGAACGTAATCAAATGCTTCTTCTTTCTTTTCGATTATCATAGTGATAAGTTCTGCAACCTTTTCGCAATCTGCTTCCTTAAAGCCACGGCTAGTAACTGCAGGCGTACCGATTCTAACGCCACTAGTTACGAACGGTTTTTGTTTGTCGAAAGGAATAGCGTTTTTATTTAAGGTAATGTGAACTTCGTCTAGCATTGCTTCTAATTCTTTACCCGTTACGTCTTTATCAGAAAGGTCTAAAAGCATTAAGTGGTTGTCCGTGCCACCTGAAACCAACTTAACGCCGAGCGACAAGAACTTTTCGCTCATTGCTTTTGCGTTGTTTTTAACTTGTTGCATATATTCCTTATATTCAGGTTTTAACGCTTCGCCAAACGCAATAGCCTTTGCAGCGATAACGTGCATTAAAGGACCACCTTGAGTTCCTGGGAACACTGCCTTATCGATAAGTTTAGCGTATTGTTCTTTACATAAAATCATACCACCACGTGGACCTCTTAAAGTCTTATGAGTAGTCGTAGTAACGAAGTCAGCGTATGGAACAGGGCTTGGGTGAAGACCTGTTGCAACTAAACCTGCGATATGCGCGATGTCAACCATCATGTAAGCGCCTACCTTGTCGCAAATTTCACGAATTCTCTTAAAGTCGATAATTCTTGGATATGCGCTAGCGCCACATACGAAAATTTTAGGTTTAACTTCTAGTACTTGTGCTTCCAAATCGTCGTAATCGATTGCGCCCGTTTCTTCCTTAACACCGTATCCTACCGAATTGAAATATTTACCTGAAACGGTTACAGGGCTACCGTGAGTTAAGTGACCACCGTGTGCTAAACTCATACCCATAATGGTATCGCCAGGTTGTAAAACTGCAAAATATACTGCAAAGTTTGCGTTTGCGCCACTGTGTGGTTGAACATTTGCGTGTTCAGCACCGAAAAGTTGTTTTGCCCTTTCGATAGCAAGAGTTTCAACGATATCAACGCATTGGCAACCACCATAATATCTGTGTCCTGGATAGCCTTCAGCGTACTTGTTAGTTAAAACGCTTCCTGCTGCTAATAAAACGTTTTGTGAAACAACGTTTTCACTTGCGATAAGTTCGATATTATCTCTTTGTCTTTTTAGTTCTTTTTCTAGACCTTCGTATACTTCAGGGTCTAGCGCTTTGATAGAAGTTAAATCAATCATTTTTATTTCTCCTTGGCTTATTTACCTATTTTTTTCTTATTTTTATATTTTTTGGCTATGAAAAACCTTTATTACAAAAGTTTTATGAGCATTTCTGAAAGGGTTGCTTTCGTGGTAAGCCCAACCACTTTATCTTTCATAATTCCGTCCTTAAAAATTATAAGTGTTGGAATTGATTGAACTGAATACTGACTTGCAATATCGGGATTTTGGTCAACGTCCACTTTTATAATCTTGACTTTATCGCCTATATCGTCTAAAAATTCGTGTAATATTGGGGCTTGCATCTTGCAAGGTCCACACCAACTAGCGTAAAAGTCCACGATTGTGGGGATTTTTCCATTTATTTGCTCGTCAAATTGTTCTTTAGTAAAGATTTCGTCTAAATTACTCATTATTATTGCTCCTTAATATCTCAACTACAACCGTCTTATACCCCCACTTGCGTTTGAGTATTTTATCGATTTTAGATAAGATTATGTACCACAATATTATAAGCGATAGACTTAAAATCAATACGGATAATTGCCATTTTATTATACAAAGTCCCAAAAAGACCGATAAACCTATTAAGATTAGTGGAACTAAAAACACTAGCACTGCGCTTAAAAAACCACCGTCGGCATACCTTTCTATAACTACCGTATCGCCGAGCTTTGCGCCTACTTTATTGTTGGCGTTAAAGGCAATAGCGTTTACGCCTTGTGGAAACAAACACATACCACACTTGCTACACTCGTCTTTTTTGTCGACCTCTACCGTGGCTATATCCTTTTGGATTTTGGATACTATTCCTACTTCTTTCATGTTAGACTAAAAGCTATCAAGCGAAACCATTTGTTCTTCGCCCGATTGCATATCTTTAACTTTAACACAATTATTATTCAACTCGTCAGAGCCTATAACTATAACCTTTTTAGCGCCTATTTTGTCGGCGTATTTGAACTGAGCTTTTATACTCCTGTTCATATGATCAAAGTCGGCTGTTATTCCTTTTTGACGAAGTTTACAAACTATTTCAAAGGCTTTTTGACTTTCCTTTTCGCCCATTGGCGCTATATAGTATTCTACTTTGTTTGGATTTTCAATCTTAACGCCCGTATTTTCTAATAGCATTAAAATTCTTTCTATACCAACAGCAAAGCCTATACCTGCAACGTCGCTACCACCAAGGTCTGCGATAAGTCCGTCGTATCTTCCACCACCACAAACCGTACCTTGAGCGCCGATATTTTCTGAAACAAATTCAAAAACCGTTCTATTGTAGTAGTCTAGTCCCCTAACTATATTAGGATCGACCTTAAATTCAACCCCTGCGATAGTCAATAGGTTTTGAACTTTTTCAAAGTGGCTATTACAATCGTCGCAAATATAATCTAAAATCTTTGGCGCATCTTTTGTAATTTCCTTACAGTCTTGGTTTTTGCAGTCCAAAACTCTTAGTGGATTTTTCTCTAATCTTTCCTTGCATAGTGGACACATCTTATCGATATTGTCGCTTAAATAGTCCTTTAACGCTTGTTGATATTTTTTTCTACACTCTTTACAGCCTATGCTATTTAGGTAAAGTGTAATATTCTTTATTCCCACCTTGTCTAAAAAGGTCTTTGCAAGCATTATAGTTTCAGCGTCTATATTAGCGTCGGTTGCGCCCAAGAACTCTATTCCAAATTGATGAAATTCCCTTAATCTTCCTGCTTGTGGGCGTTCGTAACGAAAACATTGGGTAATATAGAAAAGTTTTGTTGGTAGTACTTGCGAATTCATGCCGTTTTCAACGAACGCTCTCGCAACGCCTGCCGTGCCTTCAGGTTTTAAGGTGATACTTCTTCCACCTTTATCCAAAAAGGTATACATTTCTTTATTGACTATATCGGTCGTTTCGCCAACGCCACGTAAGAACACTTCGGTATGTTCAAAAGTCGGTGTTCTAATTTCCGATGCGCCGAAAAGCGATGCAACTTCTCTCGCCGTTTTTTCTACAAACTGCCACTTATAACTGTCACAAGGCAATACGTCTTTTGTGCCCTTTGGTACGTTTATCATGTTAATACTTCCTTATAGTATATACTTTTTCAAATCTTTGGTCTTCGCTTCGCCACCCAATTTTTCTATGACGAAAGCTCTATCGATAACCACTTCTTTTTGCTCGCCGTCAGCAAGGAAAGAAACGTCTTCTAGCAAGTTTTCCATTACCGTATGAAGTCTTCTTGCACCGATATCTTCGCTTGTAGCGTTCATCTCTTCGGCTATGCCTGCAATTTCGCTAATCGCTTCGTCTGTAAACTTTAAGTCTACTCCGTCAACCTTTAGTAAGGTTGCGTATTGAATAGTGATAGCGTTTCTTGGAGTAGTTAAGATGTCTATAAAATCTTGTTTTGACAAACTGCTTAATTCCACGAGTATTGGGAAACGACCTTGTAATTCAGGTATTAAATCCCCTACTTTTGAAATATGGAAAGCGCCTGCGGCAATAAAGAGAATATAATCGGTCTTAATTGCGCCGTATTTAGTCATAACGGTAGAGCCTTCAACTATTGGAAGGATATCCCTTTGAACGCCTTCTCTAGAAACGTCTTGTCCACCGCCCTTATTGCTTTTTGCGGCGATCTTATCTATTTCGTCGATAAAGATTATACCTTCGTTTTCAGCACGACGAATTGCTTCTTCGTTTACCGAATCCTTGTCGATAAGTTTATCGGCTTCTTCGTCGAGAAGGTATTTTCTCGCTTCTTTTACCGTTAGCTTTCTCTTCTTTTTCTTTTTAGGCATCATATCGCCGAAAATACTGCCGATACTTATTTCGCCTGCGCCTGGAACGAGTTCCATAGGCTTTGGATTGTCTACTATTTCAATCTCAATAACTTCGTTATCGTAATAGCCCTTTTTCAAGCCGTCTAAAATATTTTTTTCAAAAATATCTTGTGGAGTTTCGCCCCTATCTAAACGCCTTACTTCTGCAACTAATTTACTTAATTTTAGGTCGACCGTTTGACCTGCTTTTTCGGTCACTTTATTAAATCTTTCTTGTTTAACAAGTCTTACCGAACATTCTACTAAGTCTCTAATCATAGATTCAACGTCCCTACCGACGTAACCTACTTCGGTATATTTGGTTGCTTCAACCTTTACGAAAGGCGCTCCAACGAGTTTTGCAAGTCTTCTTGCAATTTCGGTTTTACCTACGCCCGTAGGTCCTTTCATTATGATATTTTTTGGTGTAATTTCTTCCATTTCGGCGAGTGACAGTTGAGATCTTCTATATCTATTGCGAAGAGCGATTGCAACTGCCTTTTTTGCGCTTTGTTGACCGATTATATATTTATCTAATTCTTTTACTATTTGCTTAGGACTTAAATTCATAAATTAACCCCCCTTATAGAACTTCACAAGTTATGTTGTCGTTTGTGAATACGCAAATTTCACTTGCTATCTTCAATGCTTTTTTAACTATTTGTTCGGCTGAATAATCAGTTTCTTGAGCGAGCGCCCTAGCCGCCGCCAAAGCGTAGTTTCCACCGCTACCGATAGCGCACACGCCTCCGTCAGGCTCGATAACTTCGCCCGTACCCGAAACGATTAAGAGCGTGTCCTTATCGGCTGTAATCATCATGGCTTCTAACTTTCTCGCCTTATCGCTTCTCCAAAGTTCAGCGAGTTCCACAGCGCTTCTCATTAAATTGCCCGAATATTTATTTAGCATTTCTTCAAATCTTTCGGTCAAAGTAAATGCGTCCGAAACAGAGCCTGCAAATCCTAAAATAACGTTGCCGTTATAAATTCTTCTTACCTTTACTGCGTTATTCTTGAAAATAACCGATTGCGACATTGTTACTTGCCCGTCGCCGGCAATCGCAGTCTTTCCGTCTTTTTTAACTGCGCAAATGGTCGTTCCCTTAAATTCTATCATATCTCCATCTCCTTCTTGAATTCTCTAACACTCTGTAAACTTCTCTCTGCCATAAGTTTTTTTCTTTGGGCTTTATCCCTAACTATCATATTTAGTGGCGGTAATATTCCAAAGTTAGCATTCATAGGTTGAAAATTTTTATTTTCAGTAGTTATATATCTAGCGAGTGAACCGAGCGTGGTATTCTCGCTTATTAGCGTTTGCTTTTTGCCCGTAAGTTTATTGTACAAATATATTGCGCACATAAGCCCACTAGCAGCGCTTTCCACGTACCCTTCAACCCCCGTGATTTGACCTGCAAGCATAGTCTTTTGGCGTTCTTTTAACGAATAGTCTGGGTTTAACACTTTAGGCGAATTAATAAAGGTATTTCTATGCATAACGCCGTATCTTAAATACTCGGCGTTCTTTAGCGCAGGGATTAACGAAAACACCCTTTTTTGCTCGCCAAAAGTCAAGTTTGTTTGAAAACCGACTAAATTATACATACTTCCGTTTTGGTCTTCTTTGCGAAGTTGTAAGCAAGCGTACGCCCACCTTCCCGTTTTAGGGTCGGTTAGCCCAACCGGTTTTAACGGCCCAAACCTTAAGGTATCAACACCACGAGATGCCATAATTTCTATTGGCATACAGCCTTCAAAAACTTCCTTTTTCTCAAAGTCGTGTAAGGTCGCCCTTTCGGCGTTAGTTAAGGCGTCTATAAAGTCTAAGTACTGTTCTTTTGTCATAGGGCAATTTATATGGTCGCCGTTGCCCTTATCGTATCTGTCGCCAAAGAAGGCGTTATCCATATCTATACTTTCAAAATCGACGATTGGCGCTGATGCATCGTAAAAACTTAATCCACCACCTACGATATCCTTTAAGTACCCACTTAAAGGCTCGGTAGTTAAAGGTCCGGTTGCAATTATCGTGTACTCGTCAAAATCAACGGCAGTAATCTCTTCACAAATATGCTTAATATTGGGGTGGCTATGAAGTTTTTCGGTGATATACCTTGCAAACTTTTCTCTATCCACTGCTAAAGCGTTGCCTGCCGGCACTCTAAACTTATCGGCTGACTCAATTACAAGCGAGCCTAAAATTCGCATTTCTTCTTTCATTAAGCCACAAGCGTTGCCGTACACGTCGTTGCTCTTTAACGAGTTAGAACAAACGAGTTCAGCGTAGTCTTGATTTTTATGCGCAGGGCTCATCTTGATTGGCTTTACGTCGTACAGTTCAACTTGAACGCCATGACTAGCGAGAAAATACGCCGCTTCGCTTCCAGCAAGTCCACCGCCTATAACTTTTACAGTATTATTTTTTAACATATTCACACTTTTTAGAAGAGCATTTTACCTTGCCTTCCACTTCTATTAGATAAGCGCCACAATCAGGACACTTTTCGCCCGTTGGAATATCCCAACTCATAAACTTACAGTTTGGATAATTTGAACAACCGTAGAAAACTTTACCACCACGGCTGGTCATCTTTTTGGTTGGCTTTCCACATTCAGGACAAACGCCCACGCTTTCGGTCATGCTGACCGTGTTTTTACAAGACGGATAATTTGAACAAGCAAGAAACTTGCCGAATTTTCCTTCCCTTTCCACCATGATTGCACCGCATTTTGAGCAAATTTTATCGGTTGGAATAACTACCTTTTCGTTTACTGCCTTTATGTTTTGGCATTTTGGATAATTTGAACAAGCGTAATAGTTGCCATATTTACCGCTGTTTATTATCATAGGCGCACCACACTTTTCGCATAGCACTTCGGTAATCTTTGAATTTTTTAGTTGCTTATCAAATCCCACGTAAAAATCGGCAATCAATTTATGCCAATCCTTACCGCCTTCGCCGATATCGTCTAAGTCATCTTCCATCTTTGCCGTGAAAGATATATTCATGATATCTGGGAAATATTTAACCAAAAAGTCTATTAAATCGTAACTTATTGGATTTGGAACTAAATATTTTTTTTCCTTTCTAACGTATTCTCGTTTCTTATCCGAAAGTTTTGCCATTATGGTAGCGTAAGTTGACGGTCTACCTATCCCCTTATCTTCCATATGCTTAATTAAAGTCGCTTCGGTATAGCGAACGGGTGGTTTTGTAAATTTTTGTTCTTTAGTGATACCGTTTAAGTTAAGAAGTTGATTTTCTGTTAAATTTGGAAGTAATGCGTTTCCACTATCTTCGTCTTCTTCCTTTTTAGTATCATCGTAAACTACCGTGTACCCCTTAAAAATCAAGGTTTTACCACTAGTTTTTAACACGTAATTACCTGCGCCCACTTCTACTGCTACGCTATCATATTTGGCTTCAGCCATTTGAGAAGCGATAAATCTATCGTAGATAAGTTTGTACAACTTATATTGATTTTTGTCTAATATATCCTTTAGGCTTTCAGGCGTCTTTGATAAATCGATAGGTCTAATGGCTTCGTGAGCATCTTGAGCGTCCTTTTTAGATCTATAAACGTTAGGTTTACTTGGCACGTATTCTTGTCCGTAATTTTCCTTAATATATTCTAACGCACTCTTTTGGGCGTCGGTTGCAATTCTAACCGAGTCCGTTCTCATATAGGTAATGAGCGCAATATTTCCTCTTGGAGTTTCAACGCCTTCGTAAAGTCTTTGAGCCACCTGCATTACTTGTGGCGCAGTGAGATTTAGTCTTATAGACCCGTCTTGTTGAAGGGTACTCGTAATGTAAGGAGCAGGGGCGTGAGATTTCATAACAGCACGCTTAACGCTCTTTACGAAGAATTGACTGTTTTTAAGTTCAGTTTCAACTTGTTCGGCTTGTTCTTTGTTGCCTGGCTTAAAAGTTCCTTTTACGCCTTGCTTTTCTACTAATAATACCTTAAAGTTGTTTTGACCTTCAGGGTTGACGTCGGCTTTAATATTCCAATATTCGGTAGGCTTAAAGGCTAGAATTTCCCTTTCTCTATCAACTACCATTTTAAGCGCAACCGATTGAACTCTACCTGCTGATAAGTTATCGTTTAGTCTTGAACTTGCAGCAGGAGATATGCTATAACCAACTATTCTATCTAAGACACGCCTTGCTTGTTGAGCGTCCACCAAGTTCATATCTATCTTTCTTGGGTTTTCAAGCGCCTTTTTTACAGCCTTTTCAGAAATTTCGTTAAACTCTATTCTATTCGCTTGATTAGTGTCTATACCCAAAACTTCGGCTAAGTGCCAAGAAATTGCCTCTCCTTCTCTATCAGGGTCGGTTGCAAGATATATTTTGTCGGCTTTCTTTGCTAGCGTTTCCAAGTCTTTTATATCTTTTTTCTTTTCGGGCGTAATAACGTAGTGTGGTTCAAAGTTATTGGCTATCGAAACGCCCATATAGTTTACGGGCAAGTCCCTAATATGTCCTTTTGACGCCTTTACGCTATATCCACCTTTAAGAAATTTTTCAATCGTATTGGCTTTGTGTGGTGATTCTACTATAATTAATTGCATTTATTCCTCCGAATAACTATGTACTAATGAGTAAACGTTTGCGCTTTTTACTATCATCTTTTTCATTTCGAGTTGTGATAATATCGGCGTTATTTCAAAAGTGCGCTTATTTAATGCGCTACTTATTTTTTCTATATGCATTTGACCGTTGGATAAAATTTTGCAAACGTCTTTTTCTGCTTGGCTTAATTCTATCTTTTTATTCTTGCTCGTCAAATTATAATAATCTAAAATATCTTGTGGTGTGTCGGTTAATATTGCGCCCCTTTTAATTAGGTCGTTACAACCTTCACCCGATTTAATGCCCACGCTGTATGGAATTGCGAACAAATCCTTTCCGTACTCTTCAGCGTACTCGGCAGTATACAAAGTGCCACTTTTTATAGCGCCACTTACTATAAGTACGCCCTTTGATAATGCAGAGATTAGTCTATTCCTTATTGGAAAAAAGTAAGGCTTTGGCACAACTTTAGGAGGTTGCTCGCTTATCACTAAACCACAGTCGCTAACCTTATTCAAAAGTTCTAGATTGCTTATAGGATAAACGTTGTCGATACCACCTGCTATTATGGAAATGATATTACCCTTATTTTGCACGCCACTTCTTAATACTGCGCTATCCACACCTTCGGCTATGCCCGTCACCAGCGTTAAGCCTGCATCTAGTAAACTTTTGGAATAATCTTCGGCAAGCGTTATGGATAAAGGTAGGCTTTTTCTACTTCCCACAATGCCGAAAATCTCGTTTTTTAATAGGTCGATATTGCCTTTTGCATAAAGGACGAAAGGTGGCAAGGGAATTTGCATAAAACTACTTGGATAATCTTCCGATTCAAAAGTAATTGCAACTATGCCCTTTCTATCAAGCTCTTCAAGAATATAATCTAGATAGGCTTGGTTTAATGAATTTTGCATAGTGGTATATTCATTTTGCCCAACGTTAGCTATTATATACTCCCTTGCATTTTCAAGACCTTGACCTATTCTTTTAGCGTCTTTTATAAATTTATATATTTCTACTTTATGCTTATACTCTAGCCCGACAAAACTATCTAGCCAAATAATTCGCAGTTCTTTTTCTAAATATTTTACCATTTACGAGTGTCTATAACTTATAGCCTCCAAAATATGTTGCTCTTTTATCTCATCGTAAAGTTCCATATCGGCAATAGTTCTCGCAACCTTTATTATTCTACTTCTCGCTCTTGGCGATAAATGTAAAGTTTCGTAAGCGTTCTTAAGTATTTGTTCGCACTCTTTTGACAACTTACAGTATTTCTTGATATGTTTTTCACCCATATCGCTATTGGTTAAAATCCCGTCGTTCTTAAACCTTTCTCTTTGGATTGCCCTAGTTCTATTAACCCTTTCTTTAACGGTTTTAGAACTTTCGCTCTCGCTATCGTCGGTTAGTTCTGTATATTTAACTTCGTCAACTTCCACTTGAATATCTATCCTATCCAAAAGTGGCCCTGAAATTTTAGCTTTATATTTGGCAATTTGTGACGGTGAACAAGTACAAACCTTTTCAGCCGAACCGTAATTACCACAAGGACAAGGATTCATACTTCCACAAAGCATAAAGTTTGCAGGGTAATTAACCGAACCATTGGCACGAGATACCGTTATTCTTCCGTCCTCTAAAGGTTGACGCAAAACTTCCAAAGCCGAACGAGTGTATTCGGGCATTTCGTCTAAAAACAACACGCCGTTATGGGCGAGCGAAATTTCGCCAGGCTTTAAGTGTTGTCCACCACCTGCTAAAGCCACATTAGTAGTCGTATGATGTGGCGTTCTAAACGGCCTAGCTAAAACTATTCCGTCGCTATCCTTTAATATACCTGCAACCGAGTGAATTTTGGTAGTTTCTAAGGCTTCCTTAAAATTCATATCTGGCATTATGGTTGGAATACATTTAGCAAGCATGGTCTTGCCCGTTCCAGGCGCACCCACGAAAAGCAAGTTATGCCCACCCGATACAGCCACTTCTAAGGCACGTTTTGCAACTGCTTGTCCTTTTATAAAGGATAGGTCACTATCGTATATATTCTTGCAATCTAAAGATTTATAATCGTGATTTTTAACCGGTTCGACTTGTATTAAACCCGATAAAAAATCCACCGTTTCTTTCAAATTCTCGAGTGCGTAAACTTCTATGCCTTGAACGAAAGAGGCTTCTAACTGATTTGCTTTTGGAATAATAAACTTTTTGTATCCCATATTCATGGCTGAAATTAAGATAGGCAAAACGCCGTTTATTCTTCTTAAACTTCCGTCTAGAGAAAGTTCGCCTAAAAATACTATGTCGGATAGTTCGGCTTGTAATTGAGTGCTTGCAGTCAACACGCCTATTGCAATAGCTAGGTCTAAAATTGAACCTTCCTTTTTAACGTCGGCAGGGGCTAAGTTAATAGTGATGCGTTTTATAGGCACGCTTCTTCCACTGTTTTTGATTGCCGAACGAACACGCTCTTTTGATTCTTTTACGGCAGTATCGGCAAGTCCAACCACTTCAAAAGCAGGCAAGCCGTTGTTGATATCAACTTCGACTTCAATCGGAACGCCGTCAAGCCCTAATAGAGCAAATCCGTTAATTTTTGCAATCATTATTTTATCCCCTTTTTCTATCGTATTTTTTATCAGCGATTTAGAAGCCAAATCATCGCTATTATAACATTATATATCATTTTGCTTTAAATGTAAACTTTTTATATCCAAAAATTGGCGAATTTTTTGCATAAAATTAGGGGAACCGATAAATAAAAGATCGATTAGTACTTGTTGTAGTTTTACTACCACATATAATGAGAATTTGATGCAAAATGAAATATAAAAAAAGAACTTGTCTAGATTAGACAAGTTCGATTTTTTTACAAGTAATTATCTCTTAATTTCTTTAACCTTTGCAGCCTTACCTGTTCTTGCACGCAAATAATAAAGTTTTGCACGACGTACTTTACCATGTCTTACAACTTGGATATCTGCAACCTTTGGTGAGTGGATAGGGAAAGTCTTTTCTACGCCTACGCCGAAAGAAAGTCTTCTTACTGTGAAAGTTTCACTAATACCGCCGTGTTTTCTAGCGATAACGATACCTTCAAACGCTTGTAATCTTTCTCTGTCACCTTCGATAACTTTTACCATTACCTTTACAGTGTCGCCTACGTTAAATTCTGGAATCGTGCTTTTTACGTTTTCTTGGTTGATTGCATCAATAATGCTATTCATTTGCTTTTACCTCCAATTTATTAGCGTTCATTGTCAACTTTTTTGCAAGAGGAACGCCCAAAGCGTTTAATATAATACCACATTTTTTAGATTATTGCAAGCATTTTTACATAGAAAATGCATTTAAAATGTGATTTATTTGTCCGTCTTCTATTTCTATTACGTCAAACCTACATTGGCTATCAGTCTTTTTACTTCTTTGCAAATAATAGGTGGCGATTTTATAGTATTTTTCTTGTTTTCTACTATCTACT
Organism: Clostridiales bacterium; assembly: GCA_015055735.1. GTDB lineage: Bacteria > Bacillota > Clostridia > Christensenellales > Borkfalkiaceae > UBA1259. The sequence goes on from SVHP01000022.1 coordinate 24,318, forward strand.
GCCTCACATGGAAAACCGTAATTTTCGTTAGACCTCGTCTTTACTTCGACAAAAACGGTTACGCCTTCAATTTCAACTATTATATCTATCTCCCCGAAAGGAGTTCTATAATTAGTCTCCAAAATCTTGTAACCGTTATTTTTTAGGAAAGTGCAAGCTTTTTTTTCGCCTACTCTACCCAAAAGTTTTTTATAAAAGTTTTTCTGTGCAATTTGCAAGGGCCTATCTCCTTGATTTTTTCTATATGAACTTTAGTGCCGTATCCCTTATGCTTTTCAAAGCCGTAATCGGGATATTCTTTTGCATATTCGGTCATTAAATTATCCCTATACACTTTAGCGAGAATAGAAGCGCAACCTATTGTATAGCTCTTGCTATCCCCTTTAACGATATATTCGGCGTTTATCGGCAAATTAGTATCCACACCGTCAACCAAAGTTATATCGGGTTTAACCTTTAAGCCGTTAACGGCGTCCGTCATACATTTTTTGACGGCGTTTAGAATATTTATTTGGTCAATTTCCGTTTGCGACACTTCGCAAATGGAATAAGCAATCGCCTTGCTCTTTATAATTTCGTAAAGGGCTTGTCGTTTCTTTTCGGAAATTTTCTTGCTGTCGTCAACACCTTCTATAATATCGTCTAACGGCATAATAACGCTAGCGCAAACTACGGGCCCAGCTAAAGGCCCACGCCCTACTTCGTCAACGCCGGCAATATACTTTTTTCCGTCTTCGAGATGTTTTCTTTCGTAAATCAATTTATCCATATCAGTCTAGAATAATCTTACCTATTCTTCCCTTTCTAAAATCGTCTATAATAGCCGTTGCGCACCTTTCGTAATCGTAGTCCCCACCGCGCCTTAAGAAGCCACGGCGAACACATATAGCGTTAAAAAGGTCCAAAGTTTCAACCCCTAAATCGTCTATCGAATACTTACTTTTCAATAGTTCGGGATATTTATCTTTTAGTTCGGCAAGCAGTTCAAACGCAAGGTCGTTAAAGTCTATATTCGCATCGTTCATACTGCCTATATAGGCTAAGTGTTTTGCTAAAGTTTGATTTTCAAATGCAGGTGGCATAGTTCCTGGCGTATCTAGAAGTTCTAATTCACGAAGCCTTACCCATTGTTTGCCTTTAGTCACCCCTGCTTTGTTGCCCGTAATGGCCTTTTTTCCACCACAGAGCGAGTTTATAATGGTTGATTTACCCGTGTTTGGAATACCTGCAACCATTATTCTTACAGGCTTAAATATGCCTTTTTCTTTATTTCTATCTAATTTATCTTTAAGCAAAGAAAAAATCTTGGTATACAAAAGGTCAACCGTGCGCTTATCCATAGTGCTAGTTGCTATACATTCCTTGCCTTCTTGTGAAAATTCTTGTATAGTTCTTTTAATATCGTTTGGTTGCACTAAATCCGCCTTATTCAAAACGTACAAAACCTTTTTATTCACAAAAAGCTTATTAAGTTTATTATTGAGCGATGCACGTGGTGCGCGCGCGTCTAGAACTATCATAACCCCGTCTACTGCTTTTAACGATTCCTCCATCATTCGCATAGCAGCGGTCATGTGTCCAGGAAACCATTGTAAATGTTTCATTTATTCTCCTACTTTAATAAATCAGGACGATTTTTTCTAGTTATTTCTAAGGATTTTTCCTTACGCCATTTTTCTATATTAGCGTGATGACCACTCGTCAATACTTCAGGCACTTTTAAGCCCATAAACTCTTGTGGTCTAGTGTAGTGTGGATATTCTAACATACCACTTGCAAAACTCTCTTGCTCAAGCGACTGGTCGTTTATAACCCCGTCCACGTATCTTGCAACGGCGTCTACAACTGCCATAGCGGGGATTTCCCCACCCGTTAAAACAAAATCACCGATAGATAATTCTTCGTCAAAATAAAGGTCTAAAACTCGTTGGTCTACACCTTCGTAATGTCCGCAAAGTAAAAGTATTCTATCTAATTTTCCATACTCTAAAACTATCTTTTGGTTAAAGGTTCTACCCCTAGGCGACATATAAATTCTTCTTGCAGTATGATCCTTGTCAATGGCGTCTATGGCGCTTGCGATAGGTTGTGGAGTCATTACCATACCTGCTCCACCCCCAAAAGGCGTATCGTCGCATTTCTTGTGTTTATCGAGAGTATATTCACGAATATCGTAAACGTTTATTTGCAATTTTCCACTGTCTACTGCCCTGCCTATAATACTGGTTTGTAAGGGCGTAAACATTTCGGGAAAAAGGGTTAGGATATCAATTCTCATCTACCGAAACCTCCTCTAGCCTTTTTGCTAAAACGGTCATGGTTTGACCGACTATATCTACGTTTACTACAAGGTCTTTCAAAAATGGAAAACGCATAATTTTACCGTCTTCTTTTTGAACGGTTATAACGTCCGTTCTATTAGGCGTTACGTCTATGATTTTTCCTACCTTTTGGTTCTGGTCGGTTATAAGGTCGCAACCGATGATATCGGCTATAAAATATCTGCCTTCTTCAAGTGGAACGGCGTTCTCTCTAGTCACGTATAAAAACTTACCACGGAAGGTTTCCGCAGTATTTCTATCAGTTATTCCCGACAAGGTTAAAAAGACCATTCCACCGCCAACAATGGCGTTTAAGACACGATAAGTCTTACCGTCGATTATAGTTTCTTTGAGTTTACTGAAACGATTTATATCGTCGGTTAAAGGTTGAACTTTTAGTTGGCCTTTGATGCCTTGCGCTTTTACAATAATACCTATTTTTAAATTTTCTAACATTTTCTTACTAAGATAGAAAAACGGGGAAATTAAATTGTTTCCCCGCGTTCTACGATTTCGATGTTGTATTTTTTGTTTTCTTTAAGTGAGCCTGCACGAACTAGGGTACGAAGAGCTTTAGCAATCTTGCCTTGTCTTCCAATAACCTTGCCCATATCGCTTGCTGATAAAGTTATAGTAACGGATACATCTTTGCCGTCATCTTTTATATCATATTCAACTTGGTCAGGCTTTTCGGCAAAACGATTAACAACATATTTTATTAGTTCAATCATTGCTTCTCCTTAAAGCCTATAACTATTTAGACTTACGAACCTTCGTCTTAGCTGGTGAAAGTTTGTCTGACTTTGGTATTACACCCTTGTTTACAAGTATGTTCTTAACCGTTTCAGTTGGTTGAACACCCTTTGCTAACCAATCTTTAGCCTTAGCTTCGTCGATAACGATTTCTGCTGGTTGTGTGGTTGGGTTATAGTGACCTACTTTGTCAATATACGCTCCATCACGAGCCGTTCTGCTGTCTGCGATTACGATACGATAGAAAGGTGATTTTTTGTCGCCCATTCTTGTCAATCTCATTTTTACTGCCATTTTTCTGTTTCTCCTTAATTTTTATTAAAATCTAAACATTTTATTGTTTTTCATTTGTTTCATCATCAGTTTTGTTTGTTCAAACTGTTTTAGCACTCGGTTTACGTCCTGAACGGTCGTTCCACTTCCCTTTGCTATTCGGTTTTTTCTCGACGAATTGATTATCGAAGGGTTTTCCCTTTCCTTCATGGTCATAGACTGAATGATCGCCTTTACCATAAGTATCTTCTTTTCGTCTATATCTTCTTCTCTTATCTTGAACTTTCCACCCATACCAGGTAGCATAGCGATTATATCTTTTATTCCGCCCATTTTATTCATGGCTTCAAATTGCCCCAAATAATCGTCCAAAGTAAAAGAATTTTTTCTAAATTTTTCTTCAAGTTTTTTGGCTTGTTCTTCGGTAACAGCGTCTTGCGCCTTTTCGATCAGCGAAAGCACGTCGCCCATTCCCAAAATTCTATTCGCCATTCTGTCGGGATAAAACGGCTCTAAATCGCCAAGTTTTTCACCCACCGAACAGAATTTAATAGGTTTGCCCGTAACTGCCTTCATGGATAAGGTAGCACCGCCACGAGTATCGCCGTCAAGCTTAGTTAAAACTAATCCCGTCACTTCTAAGCGCTTATTAAAGGTATCTGCAACTTCAACAGCAACTTGACCTGTCATAGAATCGACTACGAGCAAGATTTCGCTAGGGTTAACTTGTTCTTTGATATCTTCAAGTTCTTGCATCAAATCTTCGTCTATTTGAAGTCTACCTGCCGTATCGATAATAACGGTATCAAATCCGTATGATTTTGCGTATTCAAC
>SVHP01000001.1 GCA_015055735.1 Clostridiales bacterium
CACTCATAGATAATGGAAGGGTAACCTTAGTAAAGGTACGAAGTGGACTTGCACCCAAGTCTTTACTTGCTTCGATTAAACTCTTATCCATTTTGCTTAAAACGGTATAAATAGGTAGCACCATAAACGGTAAATAGTCGTACACCATACCGATAACTACGTTGACGTAATTATTTTTACCAAATAATCCTATCATAGTTAACAAGTCCTTCATTGCCATAGCCCTTAGCACGAAGTTTATCCACATAGGCATAATGAAGAGCATTAGCAAAGTTCCACCCTTGTTAAGATTGCTGTTAGCCAAAATATAGGCAACGGGATATGCAATCAATATACATACGACGGTGGTTGCTAGCGCAAGTAAAATACTGATAATTACTGTTGAAATAGTGGTTGCGCTAGAAAAAAATCTAATAAAGTTATCTATCGATATCGCTCCGTTTTGGTCGGTCATCGCATAAAAGACTATTAAGAGTAGTGGTATTACTACGAATAACGCCAAAAACAAACCGTACGGAATACATAACTGCTTTCTTGAAAAGGCAGGAACAAATTTATTTTTTCCTGCATTTAATGCGTTATTGTTTGCACTCATCTCTTAATCTCCTGTTTAAGCGAAAGCTTAATCTTATCTTTTGGAATAATAACGGAAACTCTATCGTTTTCGTTCCAAGTATACTCGGTATCAAGCACGAAATCTTCTTCGTTTTCGTCCGTTCTAACGATAAGTTGATAGTGGTCGCCCTTATAAATCATAGAAACGATATTACCAACTGCCCCACCGGCTTCGGCATCGTCGCTTATTTCTATATCTTTTAGTCCCACTTCAACGTTAACGTCAACGTCGGTTAGGTCTAACTTATCGCCGTCTTCAGTAATTAAATAACCTTCTTCGTCCACGAAAGAATTTGGATATAGCATAGTTATATCGCAATCGAACTCACCGTCGCCAAAGCAAACGGTATTTCTCTTAGTAATATACCCGTCATATTTATTGGTGGAGAATTCTTTCGCCATAATGTGAATATCAGTAGGTTTTATGAATAAACTTACCTTTTCACCCACCTTTCTTTCGATAGTGTCTTGAATAACTATTTCGGTCTTGCCTACTCGCATTACCATTTCATAGTGAACGCCCTTAAAGATAGAACTGATGATTTGTCCGTTTACTTGACCTTTATCTTCGTCCATTAAGAATACGTCTTCAGGTCGAACTACAACGTCCACCTTTTCATTTTTAGCAAAATCGTCAACGCACTCAAAGGTGTGGTTAATAAACCTAACTTGTCTATCCCCAACGATAGTGCCACTGAAAATATTACTTTCGCCGATAAAGTCGGCAACGAACGAGTTTTTAGGCTCGTTATATATATCGGTTGGCGTACCTATTTGTTGAATAACGCCGTCTTTCATAACCACGATAGTATCGCTTAAAGTCAAGGCTTCTTCTTGGTCGTGGGTAACGTAAATAAAGGTAATACCCAACTTTTTGTGCATTTCCTTTAATTCCAACTGCATATCCTTTCTCATTTTAAGGTCGAGTGCGCCTAAAGGTTCGTCTAAAAGCAATATTTCAGGCTCGTTGACAATAGCACGAGCTATTGCTACCCTTTGTTGTTGTCCACCCGATAAGGTGGAAACGCTACGCTTTTCAAAACCTTCAAGATCAACCATTTTAAGAGCCTTTTCAACTTTTGCCGTTATTTCGGACTTTGAAAGTTTTTCAACACGTTTAATAATCTTACCGTTTTTATCTTGATAAGTTGCGTCAACTCTTTTTAATTTTAAGCCGTACGCAATATTGTCGTAAACGTTTAAGTGTGGAAAAAGCGCATATCTTTGGAAAACGGTATTGATAGGACGCTTGTTTGGTGGCAAGTGACTAATCTCCTTGCCGTTTAATAAAATTTGACCGTCAGTAGGCTTATCAAAACCTGCTATCATACGTAAAGTTGTAGTTTTTCCACAGCCCGATGGCCCTAAAAATGTAATAAATTCACCTTTTCTTACATAAAAACTTATATTATCAACTGCAAAAACGCCGTCTTCAAACTGACGACTAACGTTTACTATTTCTATAATTTTTTCTCTTTTGTCAACCATGATTACACCTCTAAATCAATCTTCCCCGTTAAAATGAAGGTGGGGATGAAACCCAAATAAATTCGGCGTCTATTTTGCCTGTGTTGACTATACGGTGCATTTTGTTAGCCGTATAATAAAAACTTTCGCCTTTTTTGACTTTTATCTTTCGCTTGCCCAAAACTACCGTTATTTCGCCTTTTATCACGTAGCCAAATTCCTCGCCTTCGTGTGGGAAATCTTCCTCACTACTCTTGCCTGCCATAAGTTTCATATGGACGGGCTCCATTTGATTTTTTTGCGCATTGGGGACTAACCAATTTAATACGTACTCGTCAGTCGCCTTTTCAATAAATTCGTTTTTATTAAAGGAAATTTTTTCTTCCTTTTCAATATCCGAAAAGAACTCTTTTAAGTCGGTGCCTAGCGCATATAATATGTCTATCAACGTGGCTATCGACGGGCTAGTTAAATCGTTTTCTAACTGCGATATGTAGCCTTTAGTCAGTTCGCACCTATCTGCAAGTTCTTCTTGCGTCAGTTCACAATAAAGTCGTAAATCCCTTATTTTTTCTCCTAACAACATTTTAACACCTTCTTTTTTCAAAAGTTTAGAGATTTTTAACAAAATGTTTAATAAAACTAAACTCAATAACGAAGTCTATTATATAAAATTTTTATATACATGTCAATAATTTTATATATGTTTTTTATAAATAAAACAATTTTTTTAGTCGCTGGCTTTTTATTTGCTTTTTAAGGTTTTTTGTATATAATATAATAATGTATGTTAGACTTTTTTATTCAAGCGATAGGATTTGTTGCAATAGCTTTAAATCTACTCGCAGTACAATTCAATAAATATCATAAAATAATATTGTTTAAAACGCTTGGCTCTGCCCTTTTCGTTTTGCAATATTTTATGTTTGCATTTTTTAAGAACGATTCTACGGCGTATATTGGAATGTTTATGGACGGGGTTGGAATTTTTAGAAACATTGTTTTTAGCAACAATATCAAAAATCAAAAATCCAACAAAAATGCAGTTATTCTATTTTCGATTTTAACCTTTATTTTTGGTTTAGGCAGTATTATTTTTGCTTGGAACGAAACCTTAAATGAAATAACCTTTACAGACAATCGAGTTTTAGCAACTATAATAATGGTTTTTATTAGTATTTTAGCCGTTTTAGCAAAACTTATTAGCACCATTTCATACAGCATCAAAAATCCACATACAATTAGAATGTTAAATATTCCTACTTCTATTTGCTGGATTATCTATAACGCAATGGTTTTCTCTATTGCAGGTGTGGTAAGCGACTCTATGACCTTGATTTCAGTTATTATCGCCGAAATAAGATTTAAGGATAAAAAAGAAGAAAAACCACTAAAATCAACCAATTAGAATTAAAAAAACAGCGTATGAAATTAATCATTACGCTGTTTTTTAATCAAAACAAATTATTCTATTTATAAAAGTTCCTTTACGTGATTTATAACGTAAGTCGGCTTAATATCGCTCTTATTATAATCTTCCATGGTCGCTTCGCCACTCAACACCAAAACGGTATCAACGCCTGCGTTTACGCCCGATGCAATATCGGTGTAAATTCTATCGCCAAACACTACCGTTTGTTCTTTGCTTGCGCCAAATTTGTCCATGGCAAGATATATCATTTCAGGTTGTGGTTTTCCTATAAATATAGGGCGTTTACCCGTGGCTTTTTCAATACCAAAACACATAGAGCCACAATCGGGAACGTATCCAAAATCAACCGGACATACCCAATCGGGATTGGTCGCATAATACGGAATATTGTGAAGGGTTAAGGTTTTGCAAGTGTTTCTCAACTTTTCACTAGTGAGTTCGTTATCAAACCCAACTAAAACTGCAACGGCATTTTCATTGTATTCTTCGGTAACGTTTAGCCCAAACTCTTTCAATTCTTCAATAAACGAACGAGTGCCTTGCGCATATATTAAAGAAGAGCCAAACTTTTCTTTAAATAACTTTTTAGATGCTTGAGTAGATGTAAAAAAATCTTGCTCGCTAACGTATGTAAGCCCTAAATTGTGTAATTTTTTTACGTAATCTTTTACTGAACGAGAAGAATTATTGGTTATAAAAACGTATCTTCCACCATCTTGTTTTATTTGTTTTAAGAGTTGGTCTACCCCTTCAAATAGTTGGTTGTCAAGATAAATAGTCCCGTCCATATCAAAAAGAAATAATTTCTTACTATTTAATTTAAAAATCTCTTTACCAAAATAATCTTTTTTTTGCATAATAATTCACTATTAGAAATCGTCGTCTTGTCTAGCGATAGAAATTATCGCTGGATTTTGTTCAATTATTCTATAAATATCACTTGCGCTAATAACAGTTTCACTGCTTATTACAACGTTATAAACTATTCCATCTTCAGTATTTTTTGCGCTTATCTTATCAAACCTTGAAACGCCGAAAAAGTTTTTCAATTTGTCACATTCAGTACCCGTCTTATCCAAAAATACAAGGTTTATTTTAACAAATCGCTTTGTATGAAATGCCTTTACGTTCATATGTAGCACGTATTGAACGAGCAATATGATAACGGTAGCAACTGCGGCAATAATAAGCCACCCAGAACCTACTGCCATGCCTATTGCAGCAGTAGTCCAAATACCTGCGGCAGTTGTTAACCCGTGTATGGTTTCTTTATGATAGAAGATCATTCCTGCGCCTAAAAAACCTATACCTGGAATAACTTGCGCAGCAATTCTCGCTGGATCAGAACCTTCAAAAGCGTAAACTGATAATAAAGTAAATAGACATGCGCCTATACAAACGATAGAGTGCGTTCTAATCCCTGCTTCCTTAAATCTCATCTTTCTTTCAAAGCCGATTATAAACCCTGCAAAAAAGGCAATAAGTAATCTAGCTACTATTTCTAATAAAACGTTGTCTTTAAAAATTGTTTGTGTCACTTCCATTTTATTCCCCTTATATTCGCTATCGATATTTTACCATATTTATAGCATACGTATCAATAGGTAAAATTGACCAAAAGCTTCTTCTAGTTGACTTTTTACAGTTATATTTTTAACATTATAATTATAGAATTTCCTTTTGTCAAGCATTTTTAAAAATTTTAATTGCTTATTAACACTTTTTCAAAAAAAGTATTATTTTCGTAAAAAACTAATCAAATATCGTAAAGAAAAAATAGGCAACTACTTGCCTATTTTCTTAAAGTTTATCTTATTCGTTAATTAAAACGTCCAACATTTCGATAGGTTTGTCAACCAAAAGCGTTGCGCCGTTTTCAATTAAAAAATCTTTATCCTTAAATCCCCACGTACAAGATAAACAAGGAATACCAGCATTTTTTGCCGTTTGGATATCCACTTCCGAATCCCCTACGTAAATAGAAGAATTAACATCTCCACCCAACAACTCTATACTCTTAATAACGCTATCGGGAGCAGGTTTTTTTCTAACTCCGTTTTTCTCGTCTTCTCCCATTGCCACGTCAACTAGTTCGCCAAAATAGTTTTTTGCCAAAACTTGCACGGCGTAGTTAGGCTTGTTTGAGACTATACCTATTTTAACGTCCTTTTCTTTCAAGGTCTTTAAAACGAGCATAACGTCGTCGTAAGGCTTAGTAAAATCTTCACAATGCTCTTTATAATATTTAGTAAAACCTTGCACTGCCCTATCTAGTAATTCTGGCGTACAGTTTTCACCGAGCGCCCTTTCGATAAGTTTTATTGCGCCGTTTCCTATCATTTTTCTAACTTCTTCTTTTGTCCTTAAAGGCATATCCACGCTCTTTAGCGCTTGATTTGTCGCCACAAACAAATCTTCAAGAGTATCGAGCAAAGTACCGTCCAAATCAAATATAACCGTCTTGTACATAACTTTCCTTTTGTTAACAAATCGCTTTAATAAAAATTTTAGCAGTTTACTCTTTAATTCTAGCAACGCCCGATTCAATAGCAGCCTTCTTTACCGCTTCTGCTACTGCTAATGCAACCCTTTTATCAAACGGCGATGGTATTATATATTCTGCGTTTAACTCTTGGTCTGATACTAGTGATGCAATAGCGTTTGCCGCTGCTATCTTCATTTGTTCGTTTATATCTACGGCTCTACAATCTAATGCGCCCCTAAATATACCAGGGAATGCTAAAACGTTGTTTATTTGGTTTGGATAATCACTTCTTCCCGTTCCTACTACTGCTGCACCTGCTTCTAATGCTAGTTCAGGCATTATTTCAGGCGTTGGGTTTGCCATAGGCATTACTATTGCGCCCTTATTCATTGAGCGAACCATATCTTGAGTTAATAGTCCTGGTGAACTTACACCTACGAACACGTCTGCCCCAACCAACGCTTGAGCTAAACTTCCTTTCTTATTATTCTTATTTGTAAATTCGGCAATTTTCATCTTTTCCGAATTCATTCCTTCTTCTCTTCCCTTATAGATAATTCCGTGTCTATCACACATCACCACGTCTTTTGCGCCCATTGAAATCATTAGTTTTGCAATGGCTTCACCTGCTGCGCCTGCGCCACTAAACACTATTGAAACCTCTTCCCACTTTTTGTTTACGAGTTTTAATGCGTTTATACAAGCGGCAACGCATACGACTGCCGTTCCGTGTTGATCGTCGTGAAATATAGGTATATCTACTTCTGGGTCTTCCTTTAATCTTTTTTCTATTTCAAAACAGCGTGGCGCTGAAATATCTTCTAAATTTACACCACCAAAACTACCTGCAAATAGTTTTATTGCGTTTACAATTTCATCTACGTTTTTACTTCTAACGCATAGTGGAATTGCATCTACACCACCAAATTCCTTAAACAATACGCATTTACCTTCCATAACGGGCATACCTGCTTCTGGCCCGATATCACCTAGTCCTAATACTGCCGTTCCGTCGGTAATAACGGCAACGGTATTCCCCCTACCCGTAAGTTCAAAAGACTGATTATAGTCTTTATTGATTTCCATACAAGGTGATGCTACTCCCGGCGTATATGCTAAAGATAAATCTTCTTTATTTTCAAGTTTTACCTTTGATACGACACCGACTTTCCCTTTCCATTCCCTATGAAGTCTTAACGATTCTTTTGCGTAGTCCATATTTTTTTCTCCTATCGTTTAACTTTCTTCAACCCTTACCTTCCGTGTACAATTTTAACATAAAAATGTCAATATTTAATAAATTATTTAATATTAAAAAAATATTTTTTCATATTTAAAAAATGGAACTATTAAATTTTAAATAAATTAAAAATTTAACCCCCAAAATTTAAGTATTTATAATTTAGCATTAATTCTCCTAGCATTTCTTTTTTTGAACATTAAATTTCTTGTTTTGAGAAACAAAATTAGCAAATATTGACCTAAAACATTTCTTATATATTGTATTAAGAAAAAGAGAAAAAGTTTAATATTGAAAGTAGCGAAAAAATTTTAAAAAGATAAAACGCCGAATAAAGACGGCGTTCTACCTCAGGAAAAAGTTTATTGAGAGTGTGGGTTATTTTACAATCCCTATTGGGATTTTACAATGAGAGTTTAACACATAAAACTTGAATAATTCTTGAAAAATCTTTAAATAAAAAAAATTTTTATAAAATTTGAAAATTTAAGAGTTTTTCAATACAATATTTGTTATAATGTAGATATGAACATATTATTAGTAGATGATGAAAGACAATTAACTGAAGCGCTTCAAGTAATTTTGAAGCAATGTAATTACTCTGTTGACTGTGCGTCAAACGGAGAAGAAGGTTTAGACTACGTATATTCGGGTATTTACGATTTAGTAATACTCGACGTTATGATGCCTAAAATGGACGGGTTTACTATGCTTAAAATTATGCGACAACACAATATCGATACCCCCGTTTTAATGTTATCGGCAAAGAGCGAAACTTCGGATAAAATCGACGGATTAAACCTTGGTGCTGACGATTACATAACTAAGCCTTTTCACACCGACGAACTTTTAGCACGTATAAAAGCTTTGCTTAGAAGAAAGGAAAAGTTTACCGGCAACGTTCTTACCTATAACGACATTTCTCTAGATAGAGATTCTTTTGAACTAATGAAAGGCGATAAAAAGATTACGCTTGGTAAAAAAGAATTTCAAATTCTTGAATTGCTAATGTTAAACAGTGGTAAAAAAATAGAAAAAGAACGTTTTATAGAAAAAATTTGGGGCTTTGAAACTGACGCTGAATATAACACTATAGAAGTTTACGTGTCCTTCCTTAGAAGAAAATTACAGGCAGTTGGCTCTCAAACTGAAATTAAATCTATTCGTGGAATAGGTTATACCTTAGGGGATCCAAAATGATTAGAAAAGCGCAAACAAAATTTATTTTAATAATAATGTCCTTAATGTTGGGCGTATTTTTGTTGCTTTTTGGTGTATCCTATTTTTCCTTGCAAAACCTTAATGATAGAAACATAAAAAATACGTTAGACAGAATAGAAACTCATTACGTCGCAAATGGTGAATTAACTATACCAAACAGTCTAGTAATCGTATTAACTCGTGACGAGTCTAATCAATTTTCTAATAAAAGCATTTTAACCAATACTACCACTATTACCGAAAGACAAATTCAAATGGTTATAGACAATGCGAGTGGAAATTCGTTTAACTCAGGCTCTGTTGAAAACGTTTATTATAAAGTATATTTTGACGGTAATAGGTTTATCATTTCTGCAACCGACGCAAACGAGTTTTTACACGTTTTCAAATCTAACGTGTCAAATTTTTTAATTTTATTAATAATTATTTACCTATTGCTATTCATTTTCGTATATATACTATCTCTTTCGGTATTTGACCCGATTAAAGAAACTTTTTTCAAACAGAAACAATTTATCTCTAACGCTAGCCACGAATTGAAAACTCCACTTACCATAATTTCAGCAAACGCTGAAGTATTAAAACAAAACGGCGAAAATCAATGGATAGATAATATAAGTTCACAAACCGAAAGGTTAAATATATTAGTAAACGATATGCTGTCCTTAGCAAAGATTGACGAAGCTAAAGAGCAACTTTCAATCCTAAACTTCAATCTATCAGAAGTAGTGACTAACGAAGCGTTAGCGTTTGACGCTTTAGCCTTTGAAAAGGGAAAAACGTTAAATCTATTTATCCAACCAAATCTCCAATATAAAGGCGACATTAAGAGTGTTAAAAACATAGTCAATATTTTATTAGACAACGCTGTAAAACACGCCAATACTGGTGGAGAAATAACACTCCAACTAAAAAAAGAAAGCAGTAAAATCACTCTTACCGTTTTCAATACGGGAAGCAATATTCCGAACGCCGACTCGCAAAAAATATTTGAACGCTTTTATCGTAGCGACCAATCTCGTTCCCGTGAATCAGGTGGAAGTGGATTAGGCTTATCTATTGCAAAAGGTATTGCCGACAACAATAAATGGAAAATTACTGCTAGTTCGAAATATCAAGAATCTATGACCATTACTATAATTTTATAATTAAAATTTTTAGCATATAAATAAAAATGCCAACGTTTTTTCGTTAGCATTTTATTTTTTGTCTATTATCAGTTTTTAATTTCTATATTTGAAATTTCTACCTGACGATATCCACCCGTATAATATTGAGAAGATGAAAGGTATGCTGCGTAAATCTTGATAGTATCGTATATGTGTCCGTCTCTCCTATTAATGAAAGTAAAAGAATACTTAACAAATCCATCTTGTAATTGTTCACTAACGGTAGTTGTTTGACTAGTAGAATTAACGCCACTAAACTTTAAGTAAAGCGTTTCATATAATCCTCCCCTTAAAGTAATAGAAACGGTCGTACTTCCACCAACAACGGTAAATGCGTTTTTCATCTTTAAGGTTACGTATGGTTGATCTGCGTTTGGTCCCATATAATATCTTAATCTTCCGTTTATATAATGAAGGCTAAGGTCTGAAGGTTGATTATATAAATTAGTATTTCCACCGCAATCTGAACCCGTTTGATTTTCAGCAACTCCCACGTATTCTATGCCTGCAAAATTAAAAGAAGTTCCCTCTTTAGCACAATTTATTACTTCCGAATTAGCAATAGCCTTGGCTTTGGTTAAATATATCGAACCTTTAATGCCTTTAGAACTGTCCGACGTAATAATCCACTCGTTATCGTTTTGAACTACGCTTGCAGGGACTAAAACCATTGACCAAGTATTATTGATTAAACGAGTTGCATAACTTGGCGAGCTAACGGTAGTTTTGAAAGTCGCTCCTTCATTGTCAAAATCGCTATATACATAAAAGACTACGTAATCCCCTTCATTGAACTTATAGCCACATATATCATGACTAAACGTAATATTTACTTTTGATGTTGAAGTAGTGTCAAAAGAAATTTTAGTAGAACCTTGTTCGCCTTGTATTTTCACTCCCGTATCGTAAGTAATATCAGTTAGGTTTCCGTTTACGACTTCTCCTAGTTGCTCCTTACCTAAACTTCTATCGAAAAAGAAAACCGTGTTTGTATCATCGCCTGTACGAGCTTGTTCTACCGAACTGTTTCCACCTTCTTTTTCATAGACTGCATAAACGTTTAAGTTTGAATTTATATTACTTAAATCTATTATATCTTGACCATCAGCCGTCGCCGACCAGCCTATAAATACGTAAGCAATATCCGAATCGTTCGTTGGGGTTTCCCCGTCGTGCACGACTTCTTGCCCCTCCTTAACGTAAACGGTATTTATAATTTTGTCGCCGTTATAAAAATTTACAGTATAGACGTTAGTAACCGATTGTGGCAATTCTTTGCCTTGCTCTAATGTTGCGCCCGACTTATCAACGTCAGCGTAAATCAAAATATCTAAATCCAACTGCAAGCCGTCGTTTATTTGAGCGACTAGAGAATTATATTTTTCTTGAGTATCTATCACTATTGGATAATCGCCTTTTCCAAACCAACTAGAATATGGAGTATCGTTAGATATTATATCTTGCGCAAATTCTAGGTTTTGGTTATTGAGAACGATCGACTGAAGCATACCGTATTGCGATCTGGTATTATTATCGATATTGCCGTCGGCAAAATCAGCATAAGTATACACTGCTTGCCCCGATGAAGTATCGACTATCGTTGCAAGAGCAACGAATTGGTAATCAAATTGCGAAACGCCGTTTAACGCAGAGTTGTTTTGAGCGTTAAGATTTGTCAACAGCGCATTTGCGTAATAGTAATCGCCTACTTTATAAATTTTATTGTCTGGAATATTAAATACTATCTTTCTATCAAGATTGATATATTTTCCGTCAGTTATACGGTCAAATCTAGATCTCGTAGAAAGCAAAACTGATAGAGAAACTTGATTTTCCGTATCCATAGTTACTATCGTATCGTAAACGCTTTGGCTCATCTTAGTAACGAAACGCATACCGTCTTTATGAAGTGCTAATTGTGCGCCTTTCTCCATTGTAAATAGATACTCAGAAGAAGTTGCCAAGGTCGTATTCGGCAAACATATAAGCGCAAGATGAAAGAATATTAGGCATAAACTAAATAAAATAATCGTTATCTTTTGTTTAATCGTTTTCATACTAATCCCCCTATTAGACAAAAGGTATGGCGTCTTGTTCAACGTCAAAATCTTTGTTTCCAACACCAGAAAGCGACAGTACGTCTATTAACAGTTGCCTAAATTCAATTTGTAATAACTGATAAGCCTTTTTGTTTTTAGTTATCATTTCCCCTTAGTACTCCTAAAATATAATATACATGTTATTCTTTTACGTTTGCAGTAAAGCCCACGTTTTTTATTTGCTCTAGTATGGTTTGGATATCTACGCTATCTAACATATTAAAGGTTGCGCTTTTAGTTTGCAACTGAACGTCAATATCGTAAACACCTTGCACCTTTAACAGTGCGTCTTTTACCTTTCCAACACAATGATTACACATCATGCCTTCAATACTAAGTGTAATTTTTACAAGTTTTTGATTTTTCTCGATTTTATTAACGTTTTTCGCTTTTTTAACCGATAACCTCAAAGCGTTAGTAACCACGAAAAGCGAACTGCAACACATTAACGCCGAAGCGATAATAGGCGATAAAACCACCCCTATAAAACTCAATGCACCAGCAGCGATAGGTATACCTATACAGTTATAAAAGAAAGCCCAAAACAAGTTTTGTTTAATGATCCTTAAACTTTGAGCGCTAATATTTATAGCCTTATCAAGGCCTGTTAAACTTCCGTTTACTAAAACTATATCCGAACTATCTATAGCAATATCCGTACCCGTACCCATTGCAATGCCGATATCAGCGCTTTTTAAGGCAGGGCTATCGTTAATTCCGTCCCCTGCCATAGCGACGAAATATCCGTCCTTCTGATATTTTTGTACTATTTGATACTTTTCTTGTGGCAAAACGTCAGCGTAATATTCGGTAATACCAACTTGATTTGCAATAGCCTTAGCCGAACTTTGATTATCGCCCGTTATCATTACCACTTCAATATTTTTATCAAGTAGATTTTGTATAGCCTTTTTGCTATCTTCTTTAACGTAATCAGCAAGTGCAAAAACGGATAAAACTTCGTCGTCGGTAGCAAAGTAAATTAAGGTTTTCCCTTCGTACTCGGTAGCGTTAAAGTCAAAGTCTATTTGTTCTGGTATTAAATCAATATTTCCTAAATAATACTTAATACCGTAAACTTCCCCTTCAACCCCCTTGCCAACGTGGTTAACGAACTCATCAACAGCAATGGCGCTCTTTCCACAATAATCGACTATGCAATCGGCAAGTGGATGATTTGCCCTTAACTCTAGCGCGCTTACGATTTTGAAAATTTCCTTTTCTTCGGTTTGCGACAAATTTATAAAATCGGTCACTTTAGGTTTACCGACGGTTATAGTTGCCGTTTTATCTAGTAATACGCAATTTATTTTGCAAGCTTTTTGCAAAACTTCGGCATCTTTAAATAACACACCACAAGACGCTGACTTTCCTGTTGCAGCCATAACGGCAACGGGTGTTGCTAAACCTAGTGAACACGGACACGATATAACTAAAACGCTTATGGCGTAATTAAAGGACGCATATAAATCTTTAGATATAACCAGCCACACAACTAAGGTTATTAACGCAAGCGTGCAAACTATAGGCACGAAAATACTCGCCACTTTATCTGCGAATTTTTGAATAGGCGCTTTGCTTGCCCCTGCTGACTTAACTACTTCAACGATTTTACTAAACAAGGTATCGCCCCCAACTTTTTGGGCTTCCACTATTAAATATCCACTTTTTATTATAGTTCCCGAACAAATTTCACTACCTACTTCTACTTGTTCCGGCATACTTTCGCCCGTGATAGCCGACTTATCAATACTTGCGCTACCACTCGCCACCTTACCGTCCACAGCCACGTAATCGCCTGCACGAAGCAGTACCATTTGTCCAATTTCTATTTGACTAGTGAGTACGGTTATTTCTTTACCGTCTTTTATAATAACGCTAGTTTTAGGCATAAGATTGCCGAGTTTTTGCACGGCGTCACCAGTTCTAACTTTAGATATTTCTTCTAAATATTTACCTAAAGTAACTAAAGATACTACCATAGCTGAAGAATCGAAAAATACGTGTTCTACTTGGTTTTGGTTAAAAAATAAGCCTAAGGTCATGACTATACTGTAAATATAAGCCGACGCACTACCTAATGATACTAGCGTATCCATATTAGGACTGCCGTTTATCACAGCCTTTACACCGTTTATAAAAAACTTTTTATTGATTATTAAAATTACAGTTGCAAGAACAAACTGTACTATAAAGTTTATGCTTTTTTCAGGAGTTGGCAAGCCTAGTGCGTGCCCTAAACATAAGTACACGAGAGGAATAAGCAAAAAGATTGAAACAATAAACCTTTTCTTTAAGGTTTTTGCTTGGTCATACTTATCGTCTTTTTGGTCGGGCGAAACTATTCCATATCCTAGTTTTTCAACGGTAGCAACAATGAGATTATCCGAAACCTTTTGTTGGTCAAAAGATACGGTCATTTGTTTTGCTATAAGCGAAACGCTTACGCTATCTACACCGTCCAACTTTGAAATTGCCCTTTCTATACCACTAGAACAAGCCGAACAACTCATTCCCGATACTATAAAAGTCTTTGTCATTTTATATACGCTCCTTTTTATATTTTACCATATTATGCCAAAAAAGAAAACTACACAACCCGATTTTAATCAAGATTGTGTAGTTTTTTTGTTATTTATTTGTTTGCTCTTCTGTTTTCGTTTTATTTGCACAACCCGAACAATGCGCACAATCGCATCCACACGAAGTTTTGCCTTTCTTTTTATTTATTATGGACGTCACTATAACACCTACGACGATAGCCACACAACCGATAATAATTAAAACGTCAATCGGGTTCATAATTAACCTCTTTTAGCAATAGGATGCTTTTTGTTGTATAAACGGATAATACATATAACCAAAGTCATTAGTGCGACGAAGATAAAGGCCGTCCACCACCACGTAAGTATGCAATACGTAGCCATGCTCACAATATAGGAAGTTAGTATCCAAAACAAAATGGTCCATTTTGCAGTTCCTTTTTTAAGTTCACCCCTAGCCGTTGCAACTGCTGCAAAGCAAGGAATAGTGGTCATGTTAAATACAATAAAGGAAATCAAACCAGGAATTTCAATACCCGTTGCAGCTATCATAGCAACTACTTCATATCCGTCTTCGCCAAATTCACCCGATTCGATAAGCGCATTAAGTTCAGCTAAAACTTCTTCACTTAATACCCCTGCATTAACTAATATATCAGGGTTAACAGCCATCATTGCAAGAATAACTGAAGATAAAGTTAAAAATCCAGCAATAACGTTTTCCTTTGCAATAAGGCCAAGTATAGCAGCAACCGCAAACACCCAACCGAGAGAGCCTAATTGACTACCAAAACCAAGTGGTGTGAATATAGGTTGCATAAATTGTCCGATAGATGCGAGAATTGACTCATTCATCGTTTCTTTAGCTTCAATTATAGTCCAATTCCAACGGAAGTTAGATAAAAACCAAACGATAATAGTTGATGCTAAAATTACAGTAAATACCTTTTTAATATAGTGTTTTGTTTTATCCCACAAATGTATCATCAACGCTTTAAAACTTGGCATATGATAGGTTGGCAATTCCATAATAAACGGTGCAATTTCACCGCGTTGAGTAGTTCCTCTCATAACAAGAATTGTAATTACAGCCGTCGCCATACCTATAACGTACAAAGCGTAAGTAATTAAGTCAACGTTAGCAACGTTAAACGCCATTGCAATAGCACCCGTTACAGCTGCTAAAATAGGTAATTTTGCGCCACAAGTAAAGAAAGGAATAGTTCTAATGGTTAAAATTCTTTCTCTCTCATCAGCAAGCGTCCTAGTATTTATCATAGCGGGAACAGAACATCCAAAACCCATAATCATAGGAATAAATGCCCTACCCGAAACACCGAACTTTCTAAATATTTTATCTAGAATAAAGGCAACTCTCGCCATATATCCCGTATCTTCTAATATCGAAAGAAGTAAAAGCAAGAATATAATTTGTGGAACGAAAGAAAGAACTGCGCATAATCCTGCCAAAATTCCATCGTTTACTAAATTTAATATCCATTCAGTAGAGGTTAAGTTAGCAACCCCTTCGCCTATCCAACCTGAAAGCGTTGCCGTTATTATATCCATCAAGTTAAACAATACAACGCCAGGTGCTGCTATCCCTTCGCCCGAACCAAATAACCCTTCAAAATGCGTTCCTGCAAGTGATACCCAATCTTTATTTAAAATCCCCGATAAAAACAAGAAATTTTCAGAGAAAGTTAGGTGGAACATACTAAATAGAATAACCAAAAAGATAGGAATAGCAAGCCATTTATTTGTTAAAATTCTGTCAGCCTTATCCGAAGAAGTTAATTTTATTCCCTTTGCCTTTTTGGTTAATAGTGGCGAATAGTTTTTAGTTATATGCCTATATCTAGCATCAGCAACTAACGCTTCAAAGTCCGTACCAAACAAGTCGTTTGTAAAGGTGTTTTTGAATTCTTCCACCATTTTAACTGTTTGTGGATGCATTGCAATCTCAATTTCATCGTTTTCAATAAGTTTTATTGCGTGAAACAATGGATTTGCAACCTCTTGACCTTGCAAAGCAATTCTAACGTCACCTATAAGATGTGATAATTCGGTATGTTCTAAAACGGTCACGCCCTTTCGTTCTTTTTTACAAGTTGCCAAAGCCACCTTCATCAACTCGTCCATGCCCGTATTTTTAAGTGCCGAAATTTCAACAACTGGAATATTTAATCTTTTTTCAAGTTCTTTGGCGTTTATCCTATCCCCTTGTTTTTCTAATATATCCATCATATTTAGTGCAATTACAACAGGAACGTCCATTTCCATAATTTGAGTGGTTAAATATAAGTTTCTCTCTAAGTTTGTCACGTCCACTATGTTTATAACGCAATCAGGCTTTTCGTCCAAAATATAATTTCTTGAAACGACTTCTTCAGGCGTATATGGAGAGAGTGAGTATATACCTGGTAAGTCTACAATAGAAATAGGCTCTGCACCCTTTTTATAAACACCTTCTCTTTTATCAACCGTTACGCCTGGCCAGTTGCCCACGTGCGCAGTTGAGCCTGTTAAACTATTAAAAAGCGTCGTTTTGCCGCAGTTAGGATTACCTGCTAACGCAAATCTTTTCATTAATTGTTCCCCTCCATTTCGATACATTTGGCTTCCATGTTTCTTAAAGTAAGTTCGTATCCCCTAATGGTAATTTCAATAGGATCACCAAGTGGTGCTTTTTTACGCATATAAATTTCAGCGCCTGGAGTAATTCCCATATCAAACAATCTTCTTCTGATCATTCTTTCTCCATTAACCTTTTTGACAATACCAACTTCGCCAACTAAAAAATCACTTAATCTTTTCATATTCTTTATCCTTTCTATATAGACCTGTTAAAATATGAAACTTGTTTCGCATTTAACGGTGTATATATTAACATATATATTCAGTATTGTCAAACAAAATGTGAAACTTTTTTCAATTTTTTTAAAAAATTCTGAAATTGTTTTCACATTTGTTTTACTTGACAAAAGGTTATACATTATATATAATGGACGTATGAAAAACATAGTTAGAGAACCACAACAAGAGCGGTCTATTGAAAAGAAAAATCGAATAATCGAAGCAGGATATCAACTATTTTCTGAGGTTGGTTATTACGGCACTAACACGGCTGAAATTGCAAAGCGAGCAGGCGTATCTACCGGTATAGTATACGGTTATTTTCAAGATAAGCGTGACATTTTAATTTGCGTTTTAGACATTTATATAAACCGTGTTTTCGACCCTATACTAAAAAAATTCGACAAACTCTCAGCCCCTATCGACTACTCGATTTTAATACCTGAAGTTATTGATTTAACCTTAAAGACACACAAAAAACACGCAAAAATGCACGAAGTTTTACACTCTCTAGGTAGCACCGACGAAGCGGTAAATTCAGAATTTATCGCACTCGAAGATTCGCTTACTTCTAAAATTTCCGAAAAATTATTAACGCTGGGCGAAAAGATAGAAAACGCCGCTGAAAAGGTGCATTTTGCAATGGATATAATACAATCTTTCTCTCACGAATACGTATTCGACAAACACGAATATATAGATTATTTTGCAATGAGAGAAATCGTAACCAACACGTTAATCAACTTATTTGCATCAAAATAATTTTATAAAAAAAGATAAAAAAATGAGTTCTATTTTTTTAGAACTCATTTTTTATTATTCATTTATTTTTTAAATTGCTTAAACAATTTTTTATAAATAAGCACACTTAAAAATAAAATACCAACGCCAAATATATAACCACAATAGTCCAGTAAAACGTCAGCCACGTCAGCCCCACGCTTTGATAAAATTTGCAAGCTTTCATCAATAACAGCAACTAAAAGCCCGATGAAAAATATTTCTACCAACTTTTTTACCTTTATTCCATATATCAAAGCAAACAATAAAGATACTAAAAAGCCAAAACAACAAAACTCTATAAAGTGTGCAGTTTTTCTAAACACGCTATGAGTAACCACCCCTTCACCTAAAGTAGCGTCAAGAACGGGTTTTATAGTTTCATACACACCGTTTGAACTTTGTGAAGAACTTTCTGTACTCATGCATGAATTTCCCCAAATAAAGATTAAATTTAGCACAATCAATATACTGTTTATAATGATTGCAACAACTCTCTTTTTACTCATACCCTATCACTTTTAATTATCTTGAATACTTATCACACAACTCTTTTAACTGCAAAAAACAAAGCGTAGAAACTTGTTCTTTATTAAACTTTATCGACCAGTTTTGATCTTTAACAGTTCCTGGTTCGTTTATTCTATAATCGCTATCTAGTGCCAAAATATCTTGCATAGGAATTATAAATAAATTTGCCTTGCTCTTTACTCCAAGTTCGATTATGGCTGATAATAGACCTTTAGTGTCGTCAACGAAAGCCTCAAGTTCAAACAGTTCAAGACTATTTTTAACACCTTGCACGAGATTATTATAATCCCAATCGTTCATCTTATTTATAAGTCCTAACAAAGTATCGTTATCATGCGTACCCGTATAACAAATACAGTTTTCTTCATATTTTTCAGGTAAATATAAATTTCCTTTATCGCCGTTAAAAGCAAAGGATAGAATTTTCATACCAGGATAGCCGGTAAACTTTAGAAGATCTCTAACACCATCATCAATTATACCCAAATCTTCGGCAATAATTTTGTCTTTATCTATATGTTTATGAAGTTCGTTAAAGAATTGTTCGGACGGAACTTTTATCCACTCCCCAACTTTAGCGTCCGTTCTATCACTATCCACTTGATAATATCTATCAAAGCCCCTAAAATGATCGATTCTAACGTAATCAAAAACTTCCAGCGAACTTTTAATTCTATTTATCCACCAAGAAAAGTTATCCTTTTCGTGAACTTCATAGTCGTAAACAGGGTTTCCCCAAAGTTGGCCTTCTTCACAAAAATAATCGGGTGGAACGCCCGCTTTTTTTATAGGCATAAAGTTATCGTCAAGTTTATATAAATGTTTATTCGTCCACACGTCAACACTGTCTAACGCAACGTATAACGGCATATCGCCCATTATTAACACGCCCTTTTCGTTAGCATATTTTTTTAAGTCAAACCATTGTTTTCTTGCAATAAACTGAACGAACTGCCAAAACAATACCTGTTCTTTATACGCCTTTTCAAAACTTAAGAGTGCGTTTTTATCCCTATTCTTAAAATTATCTTCCCACTCGTAAAAGTGTTTTTGACCAGACGCTTCCTTTATTGACATATAAAGGGCGTAATCATAACTTTGTTTGCTTTCAAGATAGTTTTGAAACTCTAAATCCTTTTTATCAAACCTTTCAAACGCCTTTTTTAGCAAAGGATAGCGAACGGCATAAAGTTCAGCGTAATCTATATATTTTTTATTCGAAATGGAAAATTGCAATTCTTGTTCAGTAATAAGTCCTTGTTCTTTTAAAAGTTCTGGACTGATAAAATACGGATTAAAAGAATAACTGCATATAGAAGAATATGGCGAATTACCATACCCCGTTTGAACGAGTGGTAAAATTTGCCATATTTTTTGACTAGATTTACTCAAATTATCAACAAATTCATAACTTTCCTTACCGAAATCGCCTATTCCGTACTTACTTGGCAAGGAAAAAATGGGCATCAATACCCCTGAACATCTTTCCATAATATCTTAGTTTTTATATTTTATCTATTTTTTAGTATTTTTAATCAAGTTAAATAAGTATTTATAACGAAAAGCCACCGTCACAGCAAATAACTTGTCCGGTTATAAAACTTGCCTGCTCCGAGCATAAAAAATAAACGAGATTTGCAACGTCACAAGGCTCGCCTAGTCTTGATAGTGGCGTTTGTTCTTGTAAATCGGTTAAATCATCTTTAGATAAGTGCGCAATCATAGGCGTTTTGATAACGCCTGGGCATACGCAGTTAACGTTTATTCCAGATAACCCAACTTCTTTTGCCAAAGCCTTAGTGTATCCGATAAGAGTAGACTTACTAGCAGAGTATGCAACTTCCATACTACTACCAACTACTCCCCACATAGACGATATATTGACTATTTTACCGTGTTTTGCGCTTATCATTGAATCTAACACTCTATTAGTGATTAAAAAAGCGCTTTTAACGTTTACTTCAAAAAGTTTATCCCACTCTTGTTCGGTAGTATCGGTTATAAGTTTATATAAGGCAATTCCACAGTTGTTGACGAGAACTGATATGGTCTTAAAACTTTTTTTAATGCTATTCATCATATTGTCAATCTCTTGACTATTCGATAAATCAGCTTTTACAGCAAAAAAGTAATCGGCTAAATTTTGCTTTTGCAAGTCGTTTTTAAACTCTATTATGCTTTGCTCGTTATCGTTATATTGACCGATAACAAAATAGCCTTGCTCTAAAAACTTTTGAGCGATAGCCTTACCTATCCCGCCACTTACGCCTGTAATCAATGCTGTTTTCACGTTGACTCCTAATTTACGATTATTAATAATACCCGCAAAAAACTTTTGCGGGTACTAATTCTTAAAAATAATTAATTAGCCTTTAACTCTTTCCATGTATTCGCCGGTTCTAGTATCAACTCTAATTAGTTCACCTTCTTCAACGAACATAGGAACTTGAAGTCTAGTACCTGTTTCCAAAACTGCTTCTTTAGTAGCGTTGGTTGCAGTGTTGCCCTTAACTGAAGGATCAGCTTGTACTACACGAAGAACAACGAAGTTTTCACATTCAACAGAGAAAGCTACGCCTTTATAAGATCTAACGACAACAGGGTCGTTTTCCTTTATATATTTAAGAGCGTCTTCTACTTGGTCGTGGTTTAGTGGAACAAGGTTAAATTCTTGGTCCATGAAATAGTACAATTCACCATCGTTGTAAGAATAGGTCATGTTTCTAGTTTCAATTTGAGCGTCTTGAAGTTTTTCAGTAGGGTTCCAAGTTCTTTCAAGAACTTTACCATCAATAACGTTTTTCATCTTAGTTCTAACGAACGCTGCGCCTTTACCTGGCTTAACGTGTTGGAAATCTACGATAGTCCATACTGAACCTTCATATTCAAAAGTAGAACCTTTTCTAAAATCACCTGCTAACATAATATTTTCTCCTTAATTTGTACAAAAATTTACTTTGTTGTTATTGTTTTAATTTTCAACTCTTATATTTTACCAAAAATTTACGATTAAGTCAATTATCATAATAGGTTTTTTGCATTTTTAATGCATCAATATCTTGTGTACCTGCCGATTCGCACACTATAAACGGTTCCAACTTAAGTTTTTTTATAGCTTTTAGCATCGGTTCATAGTCTGGGCCGTAGTGATTATCTTCAAAAGTCAAGTGTCTTACTTCGCCTTTTGCCGAATATTCTATCTTTGAAAAGTGTATATGGAAGTTCTTCATTCTCTCATACCCTAGATTATCTATCATATAATTTAATCTATCGAGATAATCTTGTTCGGTCTTTAAGCTCCCAAACTCTCTTGCGTTAATATGCCCAAAATCGACGGCTGGCGTATAAATCTTATCTATCTTACAAAACTCGGTCACTTCTTCTATCGTGCCTATTTGTCCTAGTTTACCCATAGTTTCAGGGCAATATATCAAATGGTCAAGCCCCTTTCCATAAATTAGGTCTCTAAGCGTCTTAAGTCTTTCTATCGTTAAACTAACCGCTTGCTCTCTTTTCATCTTGCCTTGACTTGCAGGGTGAAAAACTACCCTTTTACCACCCATAAGTTTTACTTTTTCAGCAGATTGCAAAATATAATTAAAAGACTTTACTGCGTTTTCTAGTTCGGGGTTAGCCAAGTTTATATAATAAGGTGCGTGAACGCTTATTTCAACGCCTGCATCAAAAAACGCCTTACCGATAGAAATCGCCCTTTCGTCACTTAGATTAACGCCCCTTCCGAATGAATATTCAAAACACGAAAGCCCCATGTTTTTTACCCAAACGGCGCTTTGTTCACTCTTTGAATTACCCGCATCAGAAAAAGCGATAGAATTTCCACTAGGACCAAATTTAATCATATTTTTCACCTTTTATCTTAAGTAGATCTTTTTGAAGTTGCTCTTTCAACTCTTTCTCGCTGTCAAACTTCAAAATCTCACGCATAAAACTAACGAATTCTAGCGTTATATATTTACCGTATAAATTGCCGTCAAAATCTATAATATGCGCTTCAATCAACTTGTTTTTTAAGTTATAAGTAGGGCGAGAACCATAATTTATTATCGCCGAATAATTTTTACCCTCTAGTCTAACTTTTCCAAAATATACGCCGTTTTTAAGCATAAACTTTTCGCTATCGCACGAAATATTCGCAGTAGGAAACCCTATTTTTTTACCCACTTGCCTATCCGAAACAACTTTTCCGTTAATGGAATAATAACGCCCCAAAAGTTGCTTTGCAAGTGTTAAATCGCCACTAGCAAGAGCCGACTTAACTCTAGTGGTAGAAACCTTTTCTCCTTGATAGGTAAAAGTATCGACTATCACGTGATCTTGATTATGCTTTTTAGCGTAATCGGTCAAATATTGAGCGTTGCCCTTGCCGTACCTTCCAAAAGTATAATCTTGACCACTAAAATAACATTTTATATTAAATTTTCTATTCAAGCCGTTCAAAAACGCCAACTTGCCCGTAGATAAAAAGGTTTTACTTACGGGCGCAAAATAAATTTCATCAGCGCCCAAGTCCCTTATAAATTGTTCCCTTTCTCTCGGCAAATAAACGCTTTTTTCGTCGGTTAGATTAAGTTTAGCCTTTACGTTGCCCAAAAAAGTAAATATAGTCAAAGTACAGCCGTGTTTATCAGCGTACTCTCTT
This sequence comes from Clostridiales bacterium, assembly GCA_015055735.1. Taxonomy (GTDB): domain Bacteria; phylum Bacillota; class Clostridia; order Christensenellales; family Borkfalkiaceae; genus UBA1259. Next base: position 23,099 of record SVHP01000001.1, read on the forward strand.
GCCAACTTTATTAACTTTTGATGCCCTAAATGTACGCTATCAAAATAACCTAACGCTATTACCGTGGGCTTAAAACCTTTATCTAACATACGAATTTATCCTAAGAATACCATCATTAACCGTACCGACGCCAATAAAATCGCCTTGATTATACACCCTATACACCCCGTCCGAAAAACCGTAATTTTCATAAACGCCGTCCAAAATCTTTTGCGCTTGCATTTTTGTAAGGTTAAGTTTTTCAAAGTTTATAACGCTATCGGCTTTAATCAAATATTGTTCGGGATTTACAGAGTCAAACAACTCTTGTGAGGTTACGCCGTTTTGCATATTAAACACGCCACACGCCGTTCTAGTAAGTTTACTCATTACCCCTAACGAGCCAGTAGCGAGAGCAATATCCCTTGCAAGTGAACGGATATAAGTTCCACCCTTACAATCTATTCTAAACTCAAACTCGTTTTCGGAAATTTGAGATAAGCATTGTAAATCCAAAATTGTAACCGTCTTAGGTTTCAAAGTAAATTCCACACCTTGCCTTGCAAGTTGATAACTGCGCTTGCCGTTTATACATTTTGCCGAATATTTAGGGGGCATTTGCTCTATCTCGCCAATAAACTTAGGTAGAACCTGTTTAATATCTTCTAAAGTAGGGACTTTATCCGTCTTTTCTGTCGTTTGTCCCGTTATATCTAAAGTATCGGTAGTGTAGCCGAAAATAAAACGTGCAACGTAAGTCTTTTCTTTTTCTAACAAATATTGAAAAAGTCTAGACGCCTTGCCAACGCCTACCGGTAACACGCCGTCAGCCATAGGGTCTAAAGTGCCCATATGCCCACACGGACAATTAAATTTTTTCTTTACACCACCCACAGCGTATGCTGAACTTACGCCCGATGGTTTAATTATATTTATAAAGCCTGTCATTATAAAAGCCTATCTAACTAAATTTTATTCTGGAAGATAACGACTAACTGCAAAAGTTAGTTTATCCACCACTTCTTCATACTCGCCACATATTTGGCAACCACTCGCCAAAACGTGTCCTCCACCACCGAACGTACCAGCGACTGCATTTACGTCCGTACCTTTTGAACGAAAACTGATTTTATACTTACATTTACCAACTTCTAAAATGCAAATGCCTACTTCAACCGTATCTATTCCCATTAGAAAATCGATAAAGCCTTCGGTTTCGTCTTGCTTTGCGTTCGCACTTTCGAGATCGCTTTTCATGATTGTTGCAACGGCAAGTTTATTATCTAAAAAGTATCTTATTTTGGACATAGTAATTCCAAACAACTTTGCCCTATTTACCGTTTGTTTAGAAAACATATTATAGTAAATAGTGTTTAAGTCAGCGCCACGCTCCACTAAATAACTTGCGCTACTTAAAGTTAACGGGGTGACGTTCTTATGTCTAAAATTGCCCGTATCGGTCATAATTCCCATAGCAAGTAAGTTTGCAACTTCATTATTTACGTCACTGTCCATACTTTTAATAAGTTGTAAAACGTTTTCACAGTTGCTAGCGTTATCAACTACGTAATTGTACTTTGCATATCTAGTGTTTGAAACGTGATGGTCGATACAATAGGTGTTTTTATGCGCCAAAAATAGTTCGTTAAAACTGCCCAAGCGAGTGATGTCGGCACAGTCTATCGCAGCTAACGCCGAATATTCTTTGTCTATTTTGTTTTTTACTTTGTTTACGCTATTTAAAAAGAAAAATCTCGACGGTACGGAATCGTCACAATAAACGTCCGAAACGATGCCGAGATTATTTAACGCAACAGAGAGAGCAAGCGCCGAGCCTAAAGTATCCCCGTCAGGTCTTATATGACAAATTAGGGCAACGCTCTTTTCCTTTTTAAGTTTTGACGATAACTCGTTTAAACTAATCACTTTTTTCTCCTTCGTTTATCATTTTGAACAACTTGTCCATTTTGTCGCCATATTCCATGCTGTCGTCTAAAACAAAGTTAAGTTCAGGCACAGTTCTTGCCCTAATAACTTTGGCAAGTTCAAAACGAATCTTTTTAGCGTCAGCCTTGATAGCGTCAAAAGTAGTGTTCTTTTTTTGCACGTCAGTAGAATAGATACTTACGTATACCTTAGCGTAAGAAAGGTCACGACTGCAATCCACTCTCAAAATGGAAAACATTTCGGTCACGAGTGGATTTTTTAGTCGTCTAGATATAATTTCGTAAATTTCTTTTTGTAATTCGCCGTTTAGTCTATCATTGCGATTGACGTTAGATCTTTTTCTCATTTACTCTTTATTTTCCTCTACTTGATAACTTTCGATAAAGTCGCCTACTTTAATATCGTTAAATTTCTCGATACTAATACCACATTCAAAGCCTTGAGCAACTTCCTTTACGTCGTCCTTAAAGCGTTTAAGTTGCATAACGTTTCCTTCACAAATCATAACGTCGTCACGATAAATTCTCAACTTACCGCTTCTAATGATCTTACCTTCGGTAACGTAACAACCTGCGACTTGACCAACGCCTGAAATTTTAAATACTTCTCTAACCTCGGCTTTACCCATATAGACTTCTTTAAATTTAGGAGCAAGCATACCTTTAAGCGCCCTTTCAACGTCTTCAATTGCTTCGTAAATAACTCTATAAAGTTTAATATCGATACCACTTCTTTCAGCAATTTGTTTTGCGTTAGAGTCAGGACGAACGTTAAAGCCTATGATGATTGCCTTTGAAGATTCGGCAAGCATGATATCAGATTCTTTAATTGCGCCTGCTGCGGCGTGGATAACGTTTACCTTAACTTCAGCGTTTGAAAGTTTTTCTAACGATTGTTTAACTGCTTCAACCGAACCTTGAACGTCCGCTTTAACGATAAGTGGAAGAACTTTCATTTCGCCTTCGGCAATTCTATTAAATACGTCGTCAAGAGTAACTTTTGCAGACGCTTTAAGCATATTTTCTTTTTCTTTATTTTGTCTTTCTTGAGCAACAAGTTTAGCAAGTTTTTCGTGTTCAACTGCATATAAAATATCGCCCGAATTAGGAACTTCATCTAATCCCATGATTGAAACAGGAGTTGACGGACCTGCGCTAGTCACTCTTCTACCCTTATCGTCAACCATAGCCCTAATCTTACCAGTAACCGTACCAACGATTACGCTGTCGGAAATTTTAAGCGTACCGTTTTGAACGAGAATAGTTGCAATAGGTCCTTTGCTTTGATCGAGTTTTGCTTCGATAACAACGCCCTTTGCCTTTCTATCAGGATTTGCTTTCAATTCTTTGATTTCAGCAACTAGGTTGATGTTTTCCAACAAGTTATCAAAACCTTCGCCAGTTTTTGCTGAAATAGGACATAAAATTGCGTCCCCACCCCATTCTTCAGGAAGTAGACCGTGTTCGGTTAATTGCGTTTTAATTCTATCGATATTTGCCTCAGGCTTATCGATCTTATTTATAGCAACGATAATAGGAACGTCGGCAGCCTTTGCGTGGTTAATCGCTTCAACCGTTTGAGGCATAATACCGTCGTCGGCAGCAACTACTAATATAGCGATATCGGTTGCTTGCGCACCACGAGCACGCATAGCAGTAAACGCAGCGTGACCTGGAGTATCTAAGAAAGTAATAGTTTCACCACCAACGGTCACTTGGTATGCACCGATGTGTTGGGTAATACCACCTGCTTCGCCAGCAGTAACGTTAGTCTTTCTAATTCTATCTAGAAGTGAAGTCTTACCGTGGTCAACGTGACCCATAACGGTAACAACAGGTGGACGTTTCTTTAATTTTTCAGGAGCGTCTTGAACGTCGTCAAAGCCTTCGCTCAACACGTCTTCAGCAGTCTTGTCTAGTTTAAGTTCAAGTTCAACGCCTATATCGTCGGCAATGAAGGCAGCAGTATCGAAATCGATAGAGTCGTTAATGGTTTTCATTATGCCTTCTTTGAACAATCTCTTGGTAATTTCAGCAGCAGTAATACCTATCTTTTCACTTAAAACCTTTAATGGAATAATTTCGGTATTTATAACTGCCTTTTCGATCTTAATTACGTTAACTTCTTTATTTTCTTTTGTTTTTTTAGCAGGACGAACCTTTCTATACCCACTCTTATTTTCATCGAAATCGTCGATATCAACTTGACCTTTAATCAAGGCGCGCTTATTGATAACGTGCTTATCTTCAAAAGATCTTTCTCCCGATTGTTTTTTCTTAGAGAAATTTCTCTTATCGTCCTTTTGAATAATAGGTGGTGCAACAAACGTGTTTTGTGGTTTTTTGTTCATACCACCCTTATTAAAGTCAGGCTTTGGTTGGCGAGGAGTAAATCCTTCTTTATTTGAATTTTGGAATTTATTGTCAGCGTTTCTATTAGGTCTATCGGTTGGACGGAATTCGCCCCTTGGTTGACGTCTTTCTTGACTGTTCCTATCCGTTTTATCAGTTCTATCTCTACGGTCGTATCTTTGAATAGGCACGTCACGACGCAAAATGAAAGACGGACGAGCAGGCGGTATAAACTCGTTTGGCTTTTCCACAGCCTTTTCTTGAGTTTCTTTTTGTTCTACAGGAGTACTTTCTTCAACAGTTTTAGTAGATTGCTCTTGACCTTTTTCTTGTTGTTTTTCTTCCTTGTTAGGCTTAATTTCATCTACCTTTTCGGTCGTTTCTAAAGGCTTTTCGGCTTGTTTATCAGCAGTAGCGTCTTTTTGAACTACCGTTGCTTCAGGTTGCTCTTTTGCTTTTTTAGTTTTAGCTTTCTTTTCAACCTTTTCTTCGCTAACCGATTGCTTTTCTTGTTCTACAGGTTGAGCTGGTGAAGGTTGAACGTTAGGTTCTTCCACCTTTTCTTTGGCTTGTTCTTCGCTTTGTTTTTTAGCCAAATCGAAGGCCTTTAACTTTTCTTCTAAAAGCCCTTTTAATCCTTTAATTTCACCAACGAACTTATTTGAAGAGTCGATTAACGCTTCTAATTTTCCGTCTTTAATAAGTTCACTAACCTGTTTAATATTGTCGTTGTGCATTCCTTTATTTTCAGCCATTTTATTCTCCTAATTCCGTTGCAATAAAATCATTTTCCAAATTATCTAAAATCGCTTTTGACAGTGCTTTATCGCTCACTGCCATAACCTTTGCGTTATCCTTAAAAGTCATTTGTTCTAAGGTCTTTTGAGTAGTCAATAGTAGCGGACAATTATATTTTCTAGCAATTTTTTGCGCTTGCTTTTTGGTATTGTCGCTTGCCGACTTACAGCAAATCATTAAATCAATGCTCTTTAACGTTTGAAGGGCGTTCATTCCTATTTTGCATTTTCTAGCCCTAATAGCAAAACCTATAAAAGTTTGGGCTTTAGTCTTGTTTTCCAAGGAAGTCCTCCATTATCTTATCGTAAACAGCGTCTTCTACGTTGCAAGAAAAAGCACGATTGAGTAACTTTTTCTTTTTTAAGTTTTGTATGCAATTCTTATCGTTGCAAACGTATGCTCCACGCCCGTTTTGTTTACCCGTTAAATCAAGGCTTATTTGATCGTTAAACTTAACTACTCTAATTAGTTCACGCTTTGGTTTTTCTTGCCTGCACGCTATGCAGGTTCGCATAGGTACTTTCTTTTCCATATTATTCGTCAGCCTCTTCGCTTGATTCTCCAAGCCCTAATTCTTCTAATTCTTTAATAGCCACGCTTTCGCTCTTAACGTCTATCTTCCAGCCGGTAAGTCTAACTGCAAGCCTTGCGTTTTGACCACTTCTACCGATTGCTAAAGATAATTTATCGTCAGGAACTACTGCCATAGCGCTTTCGTCCCCCGTTTGAACGACTTTAATAACTCTTGCAGGTGAAAGAGCGCTAGAAATGTATTCTAGTGGATTTTCACTCCAAGGAATAATATCGATTTTTTCACCACCGAGTTCACTAACGATAGCGTTAACTCTCGCACCCTTATTACCAACGCAAGCGCCAACTGCATCAACAGATGGATCTTCGCTATAAATAGCGATTTTGGTTCTTTGACCAGGGTCTCTAGCAACACCTTTAACTAGCACTATACCTTGTTTAATTTCAGGAACTTCGTTTTCAAACAAACGTTTAACCAATCCGTTAGCCGTTCTTGAAACTACTATTTGAGCAAGTCTACCCGTATTCTTTACTCTCTTAACGTAAACGTTTATCTTTTGGTTAAGTTCGTATTTTTCACCAGGAACTTGATCTCTTGGCATCAATACGCCTTCGATTTGGTTACCACCGATTTCAACGTAAACGTTGCCGTCTTCAATTCTTCTAACCGTACAAGCCATGAGTTCGCCTTCTTTATCTTCGAACTCGTTAACGGTATTTTCGTGTTCGATTTCACGAAGTTTTTGAAGTAAAACTTGTTTAGCTGTTTGCGCTGCAATACGTCCAAAATCTTTACTTTTAATTTCAGCAGTAATTTGATCGCCAACCTTATAAGACTTTTTAATTTCTTGCGCATCTTGCAATGAAATTTCCTTTTCGCTATCAACTACTTCTTCAACTACCGTTCTAACGCTATAAATTTTAATAGAATTTTTTTCTGCGTTTAACTTTACTTCAACAGCACTGCTTTCGCCCGAATTTTTCTTATAAGCGATGCAAAGTGCGTTTTCAAGTGCTGAAAGAAACTCGTCTTTCGATATACCTTTTTGTCTTTCAAGTTCATCAAGTGCTAAAAAGAAATCTTGATTTATCATTTTTATCTCCTTAATAAGTGTGTGCTTATTTTTATTTTCTAATTTTGTTTTATTTTACGTTTTTTATTTTTTACAAGGCTTAATAAAAGGTTTTTTTATTTTGTAATTTAACCTTTTATTCAAAGTCGATATACTCGTTGATTTTAACAATACTTTTTAGTTCGATTGTAAAGGTGTCTTTTTGGCTAACCTTTAACGTTATAACCTTTTTATCCTTATCGTAAGAAGTCAATACTCCGTCGTAATTCTTCTTTCCCTTTATAGATGCGTAAAGTTTAACCTCAACCATTTGACCAATATGGTCCAAAAAATCCTTGTCGGTCTTAAACGGTCTATCTATGCCCAAACTTGAAACGTTTAATCTATACGGTTGATTAAAGGTTGGGTCGAACTCGTCTAACGGCTCGTCTATCGCCCTATGAAAAAGTTCGCAAGTATCAAGGTCTATCCCACCGTCCTTATCGATATAAAAAGTTAATTCTGGATTTTTGCCTTGTTTGAACTCAACTTCAACCACTGTTATCCCTAACGGCGTTGCAATATTTTGAGCAAATTCTAATATTTCGGCGTTACTTTTTACCTTCATAAATCTCCTTTATAAAAAGATATGAGAACGGGCAACCGTTCTCATAAGTCAAGCATCATGATTTAAGCATATTTATAATAGCACAATTCTATGAATTTTGCAAGCGTTTTTTAATTATTTTTTAATTTCATCATCTCGATTAACGCTTCAGCCGTTGCGTAAGCATCGGCTAGCGCACGGTGATGGTTAAATGTTATACCAAAATGGTCTGCAATAGTTTGTAAATCGTGTCGTCTTAAACTTGGCAAAACTTGTCTTGCAACTTCTACCGAGTCGATTACTTTATTCTTAACTTCAAACTCGCTCGCCCCAGCAAAGCGCTTGATAAATTTCATATCGAAATCGGCGTTATGCGCAACCAATATTGCGCCGTCTATAAACTTGATAAAGTCGGGAATAACAGCGCTAATTTTAGGCGAATCTTTTACCATATCTTCAGTAATTCCCGTAATCTTTGCGTTTTCTTCGGTAATTTTATAGTCGGGCTTAACTAGCGTTGTAAAATGTTCGACTATCTTTCCCCCTACCATTTTTACTGCGCCTATTTCGGTTATGCCGTTATTCATAAAATCAAGCCCCGTAGTTTCCAAATCGAACACTACGTAAGTATTGTCGGTAAGTTCTGCTGGCAATATTTCTTCACTATCAAAAACGCTTTTAACCTTAATACTAACCTTAGCAGGCTCTGGAAATATCAATTTATATTCCCTTGGCGTTTTCTTTTTATACTTATCCTTTTTCACAAAGTCTTTTGGAAAAGTACAACGGTTTATCTTGTCAAAAGTAAAAGATCTTCTACCGTTATATTCGCCAATGCTACCCCTTGCTATTATACACTCGCCAACGACGATTTCTTTAATTTTATGATAAGTACTCTTTTTAGAAAAGTACACACCACTGGTCTTACCCGTAGTATCGTCCAAATGAATAATCAAGAACGGTTTACCGTTTTTAGTTTGACGCTCTTGAATATCGGTAACCGTACCACAAACTGTCACTTCGCCCTGATTAGCGTCTTCTATGTAAAGGGCAAGATCCCCCATATTTTCATCGTCTATAACGACCACGTCTTGAACTTTAATAGTTCTATGCTCTATCTTTTGAAGTTGATCTTCATAAACTTCTTCAGACAGTAAACTGAACGTTTCTTCAGCTTCTTTTATATCGGTACTTCCCACGAACTCCGAACAAAACAGTTTAGATAAGTGTGCGTTAAGTTTTTGCATAGCTCCGTTTTTAACTACGTATTCGGCCCCGTCCTTAGTAAGCCTTAACACGTATTTAACTAAATCGCCAACCACCGTAGAAATAATATCGGTAGGCTTTAGAAAGATCGAGATAGACGGATAGTTATCGCTTAAAAACTTAAAAATTTCGTTGTTAACGAGTTCGTCGTTACTTACGATCTTTTTAACGGTCACTTGCACTTCGGTAAAAATAGGCGAAGTAATTTTTTCAGCGTGTTTTAGAATTTGCTGTTGCAAGTCGCTATCGATAGCCCTGTCGCATATAAAATTGTATCTAATAGAATACTTTTTCTTATCGATCTCTATAGAACTAATCTTGACGTTTTTCAACCTTTCGTCAAGAAGTCTTATATCCGATAAAAACTCAGCATTACTTTTTATCGTAAACATTTATCAATTTCTCCAAAAAATTCCCTTTGTACGTCATTTTTATCCACTTGCTTAACTATTTTCCCCTTTACGAAAATAGCGCAGTGATCCTTTGCGCCTGCAACGCCTAAGTCTGCATCTTTTGCTTCGCCAGGGCCGTTAACCACGCAACCCATAACGGCAATTTTTAATGGTTTTTTAATATTTGCAGTATAATCTTCCACCTTTTTAGCAAAAGCCATGCAGTCCCACTCGCATCTACCACAAGTTGGACAAGCGATAATCTTTACACCTTGGTCGTACATATCGAGCGCCGAAAGAATAGATTTTGCAGCGATTACTTCCCTTTCAGTATCGGCTGAAAGGCTAACCCTAATGGTATCGCCAATGCCTTTGAGCAACAGTGCGCCTATACCCATAGCATTTTTAATTACGCCGTTATATTCAGTACCTGCCTCAGTCACTCCTAAATGCAAAGGATAATCGGTTTTGGTCGCTATGTATTCGTAAGCCTTAACGGCAAGTCTAACGTCGGAGGCTTTTACCGAAATAACGATATCGTTTACGCCGTATTTTTCAAGCAAAGCGACGTTTTTCAAGGCGCTTTCTCCAAGCGAGATTTCATTTTTGCCGTATTTAGCCAAAAACTCCTTTTCAACACTGCCCGTGTTTGCGCCAACTCTAACGGGGATTTTAGCGCTCTTTACAGCATCTGCAACAGCCTTAACGTTATTCTCCCCACCGATATTGCCAGGGTTAATCCTAATCTTATCTGCCCCACCGTCTATGGCTTTTATTGCGAGTTTATGATCAAAGTGAATATCGGCAACGAGTGGAATATCCACGAGTTTTTTTAGTTTTATAAAGGCGCTAGCATCCTTATCGTCTAACACCGAATAACGCATTATATCAAGCCCTAATTCTTTTAATCTTACAAGTTCTTGATAAACCTTGTCGGTATCCGAAATTCTATGCGTAGACATAGATTGAATTTTAATTCTTTCTCCACCACCTATTACGGTGTTACCAATTACAATTTTCTTACTCATAAAAATTATTATAGCATAACTTATTCTAAATGTAAAGAAAATATATAAATTGTACATCTTATCAAATTTATTAAAACGTAAACTTTTTGGCGCTAAAAACTAAAAGGGGTTATCCCCCTTCTAGCTTTTAAGTTTAAGATAGTTAAATACCAGCCCTTACTTTATAGGTATAGACGATTTCAGTATAATATTCGTCTAGATATATTGCTAGTTTTCGTTCTGAAGAAATATCGTAAAAGGCGTCGGTGGCGTTCAAGGTATCGTAATAACCGCAAACGCATCTAATAACGTCTTCGTAATATCCCATTTCAACTAACTGGTCGTGAGTAATTTCACCCGAAGTAATATCCAAAAATCTCAACTCAAAACTTGCATTAATTTCTTTTAGACTATTGTCGTATCTTTGAATCTTTTCTTCAATGGCGTTATTGTACTTAAAAATTTCGTTGCTTAATTTTTTTCTATCTTCTTTAAGCTCCACTACTTTTGCTGTCTTTTCCTTACTGTGAATAGATGAAAAATAGGTTGAACTATCGTCAAGTTTTTTCTCAAGTGCAGTCTTTTTTGCAGTTAAACTTGCAACTTCGCTATCGCAACTAAGATTTATCTCGGTAATCTTTGCATTTTTCTCTTGTTCTAATTGGGCAGTCTTATCTATGATAATAGACGAATTTATAAGCCCAGAACTTGCAATTTGACCTTGAATTTTTTTCAAACTTTGCTCGTAAAGTTGATTAACCTCATCAACTTGTTTAGCACTGTTTTGATTAACGAGATCAATTTTTGTTTGTATTTCAGTTATTTCTAAACTAATTTCTTGCTGATAATTTTTTATTTCTCGTTCGTGACTAGCAGAAAGCAAAGTATTTGCAGTAGTATTAAGTTCGGTATCGGTCGGTACTGCCGTACTCATTTTATCTAAATCCAACGGCAATAAGTTGATACCTTGAAAACCTTCTCGCCTAATCCTATAATAGTAAAACAAGTCGTTTAGCACAACGTACATTTGCGCCTTGGTCGTAGGTAAATTAAATTCCATATTTTTTCTCCTATAAACTATATTCTAATTGTAAATTTTTAGCCTTCAAATCACCACTGTCAACGCTAATTTCAAAAGTAAAATCACAAGAATACAAATTCAAAATCTTTTTACAATACCCTTTCTTCAAACTATATTCTTTACTTCCAAAATCACCTTTGACTACAAGTAACGCGTCGCAATCTAGATGAATAGACAAAGATAATAACGATTTTTTAACGTTAGTGTTAAAATCAACCTTTTTACTTATCCATTTTCCACTCTGTCTAGTATCCTTTTCCAAAGTAAGCGTACAAATATACCCACTAGAATTATCGACGTAAAACTCTCCTCCACACAAAGCGCAACTGCCCTTTTCGGTCAAGCACTGTTTGTTAGAAACCGTGTCGTATACGTAGATATAATTTTTATAATCGACCATACTCGACATCGGCAAGTAATATTTTCCACCGCCCGAATAAGCCACGTCTTGCCTAACAAGTTGGTAGTCGCTTATAACCGAGTCAATTTCGCTTACCCTATCCTTTTTGTAAGAACAAAGTTTATTAGCGTTCATAAATAGTATTGAGTCGCCTACTGCACAAACACTACCTTGTTCGATCTTCAAGCTATCGGCGTAAAGTTTATTTAACGCATAGTCATAATCACTTGAAATGGTTAATTTGTACATGGCTTTTTCACAAACTATCAAAAGCGCTTTGTCGTAATCAAATATTCTCATGATACGCTCGTCGTTTTCATCTAGATTTATAAAATTAAAATCACTCGCTTGAACGCTAAAGTCAACGAAGTCAAATTCTTTACTAAAATACAAAGTATTACCATTTGCAACGAATATTCTTCCGTTATAAGTGCAAGCATCGGTGCCGTAAGGCACTGAAACGTTGGTATTAGTTTCCCCCAAAACAACGGCCTCAGAATTACTTAAAACCAACACGGTATCCTGCCCCTTAAACTTAACTTTAGACAGGGTTGGCGTTTTGTTTATACCTTCTAGCCTTTTAACAAAAGAAATGCCTTGAAATTCGTAAAGGCTTTTGTCGGAGCATAAAACGAATACCCTGTTTGCTACAAAATATCCTTTTACGACTTTAGCAGGCGCTTGACAAAACATGCTTTGTTTTTTAACGTTTAACTCTAATTCTTTTCCAACGTCAAGATTAACGGCGAGATTAGTAAGGTTAGAAAAATCTTCAACTATTAAAGTTTTTTTGTTCATTTTACCCTGCGTCAAATACTCTTTCATTAAACCCAACTCCTTTGTTTTATCTTGGAATTTTTTGGCAAACACAAAAGTTCAACGCTCGCAGCGTATCGCTTATGAAAAGCAACTGCGTCATCTAAACGCCCTTCGCTAATAGCAAGTTCAGCCAAGAGTCCGTAAGCAATAACTCGTGCAGGGACGTCCTTTTCCATATACCCTATTTCTTGGTCTATTGAATAAGTAGGTGGAGAATATTCGTACTCAACGTCGACCGTCACGTGATTAAGAAGGATATATTCGGGCATTTGAGTAAAATTTACACTCGTTCCATCTTTTAGGTAAACCGAACGAATTTTCAATATTTTATCTTCTAATCTAGAATAATAAATTTTCCCACCGACACTACTGATCGATTTAGTTTTAATCATAGGAATATAAGTGGTTGCTAATTCGTTTATAACCAAGTTAGCAAGTCCAACCATGCTATCTACTTGAGTGGAGGTTTCCACCCCTACGTTTTGCACGTTGCCGTCCAAATAATCTATTATTTCCTTTCTATTTATCATCAACGCTGCCATTTTTATTATATCTTTAATTTGCATAATTTCTCCTTTTTATACAAATTGCCGAGCCTATAAGACTCGGCAATTTAGTTTGTAAATTTTTTAGATGATATTATTCTGTAATACTAGCAATCATACCTTGACCTGCTGGACAAGAACAAATAAGATCTGCGTATTTTACGAGAGTAGCAGTATAAACTGGTTTTCCAGGCACTTGACGAAGAACCTTTCCGTCGTCGCCTGAAAGCCATTGCCAATCGCAAAGTTGATGTAATGCAAAATCGTTAGTATTAAGCAAATACATAGTACCTTTTGGACAAAATCTATCGGCAACGATAGGAATACCGTTAAACGACATAGCCTTAAAACCACCAGCCAACTCCATAGTGTCTACCACACGTTTATTTTGAGAGAACAATTTTTGAAGCGCTCTTCTAACACCTAACGAACAAACGATGAAGTTTACCTTATTACCACTCTTAAGTTCAATTTCGTCAAGTGCGATTTGAATAGCTTCTTCACTAATTTCGCCACTCAAGTGTTTGATGTACGGATTAAGAATAGGAGTTTGAGCCTTATTAGCGCCGTAAATATTAGTAATTTTATTATCGAATATTGCGCCAAGCCCCGTGATTTCGTTATTATACGAACCTTGAAGCATTAAGTAAGCGTATGAAGGAAGATTATCTTCTATAACTTCCTCACCCGAAATAGTTACCATGCTCATATCTCTATCGATATTAATAATTTTTCTTCCCGTAGCGCCAGCAACAGGTACGCCTTGTCCGTCTACGATGTCAACTATCATACCTTCAGAAAGGTTGTTCAAGTTGTCAACGTCTAGCATGCCGTCGGCAATACTTCTAATGCTTGCTAGAAAGCCCGTACCGTTACCGTAAAGCATTCTTCCAAAGTTAAACGAACTTGCTTTAATAAGGCTTTCCATTTCAGAATTTAATAAACTTACGAACGAACCAGCGTTATTTTCAGAGGCTCTAATCGCCTTATCAGAAATTTCGATTACGCCGTACAAGTTCTTTAAGGTCGATACTAGTTGAACGTAGTTATTTCCAGAAGCTGCTGGGAGACCACCGTCTTCAGTACCCGCACCGATACCACCGTTAAGACCTGAAACTGCTAATTTTCTAACTTCTTTACCCCAAACGTCGTTGGTAGTTTTCTTAATTGCCGCAAAGAAAGGGTTAACGTATCCGTCAAGTTGTGAACTCACTGCATCTAAGTAATATGTTTTTAACGCATTATCAGCGTTTTGTAAAGTAATAGCCATAATTTCTCCTTTTTAATAAAAATAATATAATGTTTGTAAAATTTTAATTTTTTGGTTGTAGTTTTACCTATTAGTTATTCACCAATAGTTTTTTAGCGAGATTCCCCGCTTCTTCAATGGTTTTTGGTCTAGAAACGGGAGTCTTCACGCCTGCTCCTGCCCCATCCATAACGATGGCTTGTGGCTTTTTATTAAGCACGTCAAGTAGGTATTCTTTTAACACGTCTTCTTTATCAACCGAATTTTCACCTATATTTGACGGCTCGTTTTTATCCGTTTGTATTTTTTCATCAACTTGATGATCAGCCGTTTTTTGTTGACCCTCAGCAATTTTGCTTTCCAATTCTTTTATTTTCTGACAGCGTTTGGTAAATTCAGACTGTAAAGAATTGTAAGCGTTGACAAGCGAGTCTACGTCCTTAAACTTTCCAAATGAGACTTCACTTTTTTTATCGCCTAAATCTTTTTCCGTCTCCACGGTGTGCGTTTTAAGTTCTGTTTGTTCATTAATTATTTGTTCCATCGTTTATTTCTCCATTTTTTACCATTAATTTTTGTTTATGCTCTAAGATGTGAGCATAAAAATTTTGTTTTTGCTTATCCGAAAGAGATTGATATTCACTTAAGACGTATCTAGTATGTTCTTCTTCGTGTACCGAATGTTCGTCAATATCGTCTACGCATACAAATTTCTTTTTAAGTAAATCGTTTTCTCGTTGCGCCTTTTCTTCGTGAAGTCTTGCAAGTCCCTTTTGATAATCAAGTTCCTTATATCCTAATAAAGACAACACTTTTTCCTTAATACTCGGTCTAAATTTACCTGCATCGTCGGTTAGTAAGCCACTTTCGTAAAGTTTAAATATCATTTCCTTCTTTTGTCTATTGGTGTACAAAAGTTCGTTTTCGTTTTCCAAATAAACGTCGTCAGAGCCTATCGCCCTTTTGTCTAGATAGAGAATGTGCGTTTTCTTAAACTCGTCTTGAACTTTAATAACCCTAACGTCAGCCGAAAACTGCGAATACAATCTTATCATTTGTTTAGAAATTTGCACGTAGCAGTTTCTAATTTCTTCGGCACTTTTTAGAAGTCTAGAGTTATCTTGTTCAACCAATATTTCAAGCGAAGTACCACTAGATAGCGTTGCGTTAGAGGCGCTAGAAGTAACGTTACTAACACCACTGACTACAACGAATTCATTTAGCAACCTTTCTTCTTCCTCGTTAAAGTCGGACGGCATACTCATTCCCGACATCATCTCAGGCGCTTTAGAGCCTTGTCTATAAACTAGCACTTTTCCAGGACTTAATCCTTCTTCTGCTAAATCGTCAACGTCGGTAGAACCGTCTTCAACCGTCAACACGCCCATAGAAAGTCTATTCAAAAATTCGTGCTTACGATTTTTAACTGCATTGTACGCCCTTTGAATAGGTATCAATCTTTCGATAATGCTCTTTCCGAAAAAGCAACCTGCCTGTTCGTACGAGCATTGTTTAACGAAAGGATAACTTCTTCCACCGTTCTCGGCATTTTGATAAGGCAACTCACCTAAATACAATAATTTGCCGTTAGCAACGGTAATAAGTCTACCGTTTGGAAACTCAGCGTTAGGTTTTTCATATCTTTCGATAACTATAACTGCGTTATCCATAGTATTTTGGTCTTGCGAATTAAAAGCCGACTCGTTTTGCAAACTTTGAACGTAGATAGTTTTACCTATAACGCCCACTCCGTAAATTCGTTTAACGTCGTCCACACTCATAGCCCTAGCGTGTATGATGCTTGCGCAATCTTCTATATCTTCGCTAGTTAAGTTGTCTGGGAAAATTTCAAAGGGCGAAACGGGTATAACCTTAACTTCCCCTTCAAAAACGTCCTTTCCATGATGTTCTCCGATTTTATTTCCACCAAAACTATCCCATAAAATTTTATAAAAACTCGTACCACACGTTTCGCTCCATACGGTCGCCTTTTTAACTACTTTATCAAGCGCAATTTTTTTAGAAACGTTTTCTAAAAGCTTTTCGGCTAAAGACGCGGCAGTTACGTCCGCATCGTCGTCGGTCTTTGGTCTTACGGAAACGTTGGGGGTTATAGAAGAGAATTTAGATAACCTTGTGTCAATTATAGGTGCAATGTGATTAAAAACACCCTGTCCTTGCCAGTAATACGTTTTATTTTGTTCAAGCAATTCACCTTGAGAATTCAAGTCGCAATACTGATTGCCGTTAAGGAAATTCATATTAAGTTCCCACTGTCTTTCGTAACCGACTCTTTTTTCTCGTCTTTTCTTAAAATCCATTTCAACGTCGGCAATTAAGTCTTCGATATATCTATCGCTTTGCCTTTTTGAATTGAATTTTCCTTTGGTTGTATTCAAATTTTTTTCTCCTTTAATCATTTTGAATTTGTTTAAGCAGTTTCAAAAGTCTAATCTTTTCGCTCTCTAGCTCCTCGTCAGACATTTGACTTACCTGTTGTTCGTTTTCATCTAACAAAAGTTTAAGGGCGGTAATATCCGGTGGAACGTTTTTTATCGTGACTTTTTTCTTGGTCAATTTAACGTCACCTTCTTCATTACCTACGTATTCTTCAACCACTTCGGTCGCATCGTATCCCAACGCTTTCTTTATTAGAACTTGCCTTAAATCTTGCTCGGTGATAACCTTTTGTTTTTTACTTTTTCCTTTCATTCATAATTTTTCTGATTAACCTTTCCTTATCCTTTTGAATTTCCGTCTTTGGCTTTTTAGGCTGGGCATTATCAGGTTTTGTCATTATGTAATAGCGCAATTCGTCTAGCGCATGGTCGTCTACTTTTCTTGGGTTTTCGCCAGCGCCCCAACGGTAGGTTTTTAGTTCTCTAATAAGGTTTACGCACGATGGAAATATATAGAGTTTAGGTTTATTATCGTTAACTTTCAAATACTGTTTAACCCTTTGAATTCCACTAAACATATCCTTATTGACGTTTGGGTTAACGATTATTCCCGAGTCGTAGAACAATTCGGTCACACTCTTTGAAGATGCCAAAGTCCTTTGATTAGCAGCGGAGTCGATGATAGCGTGGTACCTTCCGAAAGCATCTGACTTCCAATTAAGCGACTTACTTATTTTCTTTATCATATCCGAATGATAACAAACGTCCCTTCCCGCCTCAAAATGTTCGGCTACGACGTAGATATTTCCATCGTAATCAACTGCATACCAATGCGCCGAAAGTGGATTGTTAAGACCTGGGTCGATAGAAATAGTATCCTGCCATTCTAGCGGGATATTAAAAGGCTGTTTTAGGACGTGAATTTGTTCGTCAAACTCTGGATATACAAGTCCTGAACTAGCCTTAAATCGACCGTAGCGCCTACTTTCAAGTTGATCGCTAGATAAAGTTTTAGTAAGCAACGCTACTTGCGCACTATCTAAATACGGATTATCGCCCCACTCCATAAACTCGTACCATATCTCGGGATCGTTTTCTTGATTAAGATAGATCTTGTCGTGAATAAAGGTCAAGCCTTTAAGTGGAGTCATCGTTCCGAATATATCCCCACACTTATCTAGAACTCTCATTCTACACTCATCGTAAATATCTTCGGGTGGTTCTTCGTCAAACCAAACGAAATCCAACGAACTGCCTTGAAATTTTTCTCTACCTTGGTCACAAGATTTAAAACCTATAACAGAAATACCACCAAAAACGTTTCGCATTCGGATTTGGTCTATTACGCCGTATTTTAGGCTGTCTTTCTTTCCCGAAAGCATACTCACGTCCACAATCCAAGACGGGTTGATGTAAGATAAGACCTTGTTTTGCGCAACGTCCCTTTGAACTTGTTGTGAAAGTGAAACAACCCAGCCAAAGACGTTATCTTTATTTTGCCTATAAGGGTGTATACCCCTCGCCAAATAAACACTTTCTACTGCACCACATTCAGTCTTACCACTTCTGTTTCCACCAAAAACCCATCTATTCTTTTTTTGGCACTTGTGAAAGGCAAGTTGTTTTAAATGCACCTTTTCACCGGTGTTATATTTAGCTAACCTGTCTTCACCTTTTCTTAATTTTTGTTCTTGTTCGATTAAGTTGATTCTCGATATTATCTGTTGCATAATGCCTCCTAACCAAAGCAACCGCATTATATATCTCTTTTTTTACGATTGCAATACTTCATGACACCAAAATTCAAAATTTTTTAAAAAAATAAATCCACAATTTCAAAAATCGTGAATTTTAATATAATATATTAACTATTTAAATTTTCTCAAAAAAATTTGCAAAAAAATATTTTTAAATTTTAACAATTACTATAAAAAAAGTTGAATACTCCATAAAGTTTTAACATTTAAATTGAGCATCTCATAAATTGATAAAAGAACTAAACAATCAAAAGGAGTAAAAATGAATCCATTTAATGAAAGCCCTAGACCGATAGATAAAACGCTTCAAAATTGGCAACAGTTATACCCAAAGCCTTATAACAAGCGAGAAGTAGATCCTTACACAAAGTGTAGAATAATACTTATGAACGGCACGGAATTTGAAGCAAACTGGTTTTCTCATCAACTTGCTAGGCACACTTGCAACAACGAACTTCGCAGGGATATCGCCTTAACTAGAGAAATAGAAAAACAGCAACAGCTTAAAATTTCATTATTAAAACCAAAGGACGAGAGCATATTAGAACACACTATCGGGTACGAACAACTTGCCGTCGATTTAACGGCAGAACTTGCTAAACGTGAGATAGACTGTTCGGTAAAAACAGCCTTAGACTTTGCATTACTTGAAGACTTCGACCATTTATATAGGTACGCTAACCTACTTGAAATGGAACAAGGCGTTTACGCCGAGTGGCTAGTTGGAAGATACACCGAAATAATGCCAGGACGCCCTACTATTTCACACCATCGCTATCCTAAAGACAACGTTAGAAGTTGTATAAACGCCAAGACTTCGGACGTTCAAACGGTGCTTAACACTATGATAATCACGGGCGCCGAACAACAAACCATGAATTATTATATGAACGTCACAAACTTTGCAAAAAGTGATTTAGGACGAAGACTATATCAAGAAATTGCCCTAGTCGAAGAAGAACACGTAACCCATTACGAATCGCTTATGGACGGAAATGCAACTTGGCTCGAAATGCTTTTATGGCACGAATATTGCGAGTGCTATTTATACTGGTCTTGCTACGTTACCGAAACGGACGGGTACATTAAAAACCTTTGGGAAGAAAATCTATCGTTTGAAATTAGTCATTTACATCGTGCTGTTGACTTACTCAAAAAATACGAAAACAAAGATTGGCAAGAAGTCATACCTTGTGGAGACTTCCCTGCACCTATTTCATTACACGAAAATATCGATTATGTGCGCAAGATTTTAGACGATACCGTGCAGTTTACAACCGACCGTGATAACTACGTTAAAATCAAAGATTTGCCAAGTGACGCAGACTTTTTCAAGTTCCAAAACATTACCAATCCTAACGTAGATATAGTTCCGTCACACAACGTAATTCAAACGGAAATCGCACGGCGTGGAATGGATTATCGCTATCAAACAGCCCCAAACCCTATCGAACAACTACGTGATAGACGTGTTGACAACACTAGCGTTGGTAGAAAACCAAACGCCACTTCATCATCAAGTTTTTATTGCAACTAATAAATTTTCTTGTAGTAAAAAACACACTGTTTTATAAAAGCAGTGTGTTTTTTGTTTATATTTATTTTTTAGACTATTAGTTTATCGTGAAGAACAGTAAACTTCTTATCTAAATATTGTACGCTAATTACTTCCATTTTTGACATAGTAATTTGTTGGCTATTTCCTTCTATGGTAAGAGTAAAAGTCTTGTCTTTAAGTTCAGGGTTAAAAAATCTCAAAACGTAACCGCCGTCCTCGCCTATTTTCATAGTAGGCATTACCACAGGTTTATCGGTATAAATTTGAGTTTTGCGTTCTCCAACACCTATCGGGAACACGTTGATGGCGTAAGGTTTTTGGTTAAAGAGTTCGCTCATAGTAGTCACTTCTTCAACCGTACCCGTCATAATTCTAAGTCTATAAGTATATCTGCCGTTATCAATTCTTGGCAAGTATCTATCGGTAGGGTAAAGTTTTCTTCGACCAGGAATCAAGCCGTATTCATCAATAGGTAGTGGATGCATACAATATCCAGCGCCACGAAGTAAGGTTAAATAAATATATCCGTCCTTTATAATACCAGAATACACACCGTCGTTTATAACTGCGAATACTTGTCCGTCTTCTTTTCTTACACCTAGCCATTTTTGGAAAGACAATTCGCTATCCAATGGCTTTTCTTCAACGACGAACGGACCGTCGCCTATCATAACGCCTTTTGGCGCAGGAATTTTAAGTTTTACAAGTTTATTCTTTTCGGAAAACTCTACCGTTACTTTTAAGTCAACGTACGACTTATCTTTATAACGGCGATATTCTATTACTGCATCAGTCTTGTTCTTAGTATAAAAACCTTCAACCGAAGTTAAAATCTCCCCGTCTTCAATAACGTGTTCAGGGTAAATATCTTCGTTTGAAACGATAAAATCCTTACATTCTTGCTCTGTCATAAGCCTAAATTCTACTGGATTTTTACCCATACATCTTTGCTCGTCTTCGCTCATACCCCAAGGGTCGGCAGTATCGTCGTACATTTCTAAAGCAACGGGACTATCTAAAAGAGAGCCTTTAATAAATTCTTTAATATCCCCCTTAACTGCAGGTACAGAATATCTATCGTATCCCTTCTCTTCTTTTACAAATACCGAAAATCTAGTCACGCCAAGTGGTTTTAGCGTTCCGTTAAATACGATTCTTTTTCGCCAATCAAGGTTCATATTTGAATCTTCTTTAATTTCTTGACAAGGAATTTCTTTGCCGTTATAGTACACTACCGGCGCATATCTAAGGTCATATCGCCAGTTTTGGTCAGGCAATATAAATTCAGCTTCGATAGGCTCGGTAATTTCGTATGGCATAGGGTTAAATACGTAGATAGGGAATTCGCCTTCTTGAGCCACAGGCTCGCCTGCCGTAAGGTACATAAATGCGTTAGTTCTATAATCTCTACATATTTTCTTACAGTAGTTTAATAGTTCTAAAGCGTTCGCTTCGCCGTCCTCAATACAACTTCCAGGAAGCGTATCGTGGAACTCCGAAAGTAGCAACGCCTTTTGCGCTTCGTACAAATCTTTTAAGTCGGGATTGTAGCCAGAAAGAGAGGCAACCGACAACATTTTTTCGGTAGTATAAAGTACGTTTTCGGCTTGTCTATGCGCTTGTTTAACCCTTGCCATAGACGAATAACAACCAGCCATACAAGTAACTAACGAATAGTCTATATCGTTGCTAATCTTAATATCGTCGTTAAACAAGTCTTCAAGCGTACTATGGAAAATATTAAAGCCGTCTATCTTTAAATTTTCAATATCTTTTAAATCCTTTCTAGACGGACCGCCACCGTGGTTGCCTACACCCCAAAGCACGAAGTCAACGTCTTCAGCTTCCTTCGCCCTATCTGTAATCAATTCAGCAGCCTTACCTAGCACTGAACCATAGTTTTTAGAGTTTGAAAACAATATACTATCACCACTTGGGCTTACCCAATTATAAAATTTTCCTTCAGGGTAATGTGCATTTTTGCTCCATTTTAAAGGTCTAAAAGCAACGTAGCCTTTATATCCCGTCTTTTTAAGAATTTGAACTAAACCTATACTGTGTCCAAAAGAATCGTAATTTACTGCAATTTCGGGAATAACACCGAATTTTTCTTCAAAGTATTTATGTCCTACTTTGGTTTGACGCACGAAACTTTCGCCACTAGGCATTAAGCAGTCCGGCTGTAAATACCAACCGCCTGTAATCTTCCATTTACCTTTCTTTACGAGCGATTTGATACGTTCAAAAAGTTCAGGACAATTTTTTTCAACTGCTTCGTAAAGCAAAGATTCGTTATGACAAAATACATAATCAAACTGATCGGCAAGATCGCAAGCGCTCTTAAAAGTCGCAATAGCCGCCGATATTCCTTCGTCCCAAGTCCACTGCCATACTGGGTCTATGTGTGCGTTGCAAATCAAATGTAATTTTTTCATACTGTACCTTCCTTATATTTGTACTTGCATTTTAGTAAACATATTTTAGCATATAAAATTAAATCTCTATAACGAAAATTTAACATAAGTATCTAAAACGCAACAACAATGATTATACAAGTATTATATACTTTTAAATGGTATAAAACAATAACTAAACAATCTTTTTAAGTAACAAAATTCTCTCTACTAACCAAAGTTAATAGAGAGAATTTGTATTACTTTTATTCTTTAGTTTTCAAACACTTTGAATACCTTTTCAGGAGCACGCTTTTTGTTTTCGTTCTTTAAGGTTTTGCCCTTTGTAGTTCTACCTTCTATTGAAATGGTTTCGGTGTTTTCGGTAAACGCCACGCCGAAAGTATCGATTATTGCTATATCGAACGGTTCTTTAACGTAGCAAGCAAACACTACTTTACTGTTCTTACCTAGTTCTACTATTTTAACGCCCTTTCTATTTCTTGCAAGTGGTTCTATCTCGGTAGTTATAACTCGCTTATAGAAACCAGCGTCAGTCACTATTAAGAACTCGCCTTCATCATCAATTTGTGAAACGAACACGATTTCGTCGCCCTTGTTTATATTGAGCCCCTTAACGCCACCAGCAACCCTACCTTGAACAGGAAGGTCGTCTTTTTGAGCGTTTAAGGACATACCGTTCTTGGTAACGAAGGCAATAGTTGTATCAGGTAAATCTTGTTCTACTGCGATAAGCTCGTCCCCGTCTTTGAGTTTTATTGCTTGATAATATGGTTTAATCAAGTTATATTCAGCCCACTCGGTCTTTTTAATCAAGCCGTCTTTGGTAAAGAACAACAAATGTCCGTCAGGAAGTTTATCTTCGTCAACTGCAAAGAAAGCGATAGGATATTCGTTTCTAGCCACTTCTTTTGCAACTGCGTTAAACTTATGCCCTTTATCACGATATCTACACTCAGGGGCAATTTCCATATCGATCTTACAGCAATTACCGAGGTTGGTAAACGCAATAAGCTTTTGGTCGGTACGAGCCTTAATCTTAAACTTAATAAACTCGTCGCTAGAAGTGTTAGACTTAACCGACTTATCGCTCATCTTAAAATTCTTTTCGGTCATTTTCTTAAAAGTCTTACCTTCGGTAAAGGCAACTACGAAATCGTCAATTTGTTTAAGTTCCTTTTCTACGCTTTGGATATCGACCTCTTTTCCAGCGACGATTATATTACTTCTTCTATCTTCGCCGTACTTTTTCTTAATTTGAGTAAGCTCGGTCTTAACCACTTCCATTTGTCTTGCTTTGCTTGCAATAATTTCGGTTAATTCCTTAATCTTCTTTTGAAGTTCAGCAAGTTCTTCTTCGAGTTTATAAACTTCGAGTTTAGTAAGTCTTGCAAGTCTTAAATCTAAAATTGCAGTTGCTTGAACTTCGGTTAGCGAAAATCTTTGTCTTAATTTAGCCCTAGCGTCAGCCGTGTTTTCGGCATTTTTGATAATCTTAATAACTTCGTCAATATTCTTTACTGCGATTATCAAGCCTTCTAAAATATGCGCTCTTTCCTTTGCTCTATCAAGTTCAAACTTACATCTTCTAAGTATTACTTCACGTTGATAATTTACGTAGTAACTAATAATTTCTAGCAAGCCTAATTGACAAGGCTTGCCGTTGGCAATAGCCACCATATTGATACCGAAACTCGTTTCCAAATCGGTATTTTTATATAAGTAATTCAATATTGCAGTGGCGTCGGCATCTTTTCTCAATTTAATCAATGCGCGCATACCGTTTCTATCCGATTCGTCAACGACGTCGGCAATACCAGCCAAATACTCTTTCTTTTCTTCTTTCATATCGGCGATCTTCTTTAATAAGTTCGCCTTATTCACTTGATAAGGAAGTTCGGAAATAACTAAATTTTGTTTATCCCCACTTTCCTTTTCGATATTTACGCGCGCTTTAATCTTAATCTTACCACGCCCCGTCTTATACGCTTCTTCAAGTTCTTCGCCGGCAACTATATATCCACCCGTTGGAAAATCAGGCGCTTTAACAAACTTCATCATTTCCTTTAATGAAATCTTAGGGTTATCAATGTATGCAATAGTACCGTTAATGACTTCTACTAAGTTATGTGGTGGAATATTTGTTGCAAGCCCTACTGCAATACCAGTTGCACCGTTGACCAAAAGGTTAGGATAACGACCAGGAAGAGTATCAGGCTCTTCTTGAGTATCGTCAAAGTTTAGACTGAACTTTACGGTATCTTTATCTATATCTTTAAGTAGTTCTAACGCCAAAGGCTCGAGCCTTGCTTCGGTATACCTATAAGCAGCAGCCGAGTCGCCGTCAATCGTACCGAAGTTACCTTGTCCGTCGATAAGAGGCATACGCATATTAAAATCTTGCGCCAAATGCACGATTGCGCCGTAAACCGAACTATCGCCGTGTGGGTGGTATTTACCCAAAACTTCACCGACGATTTTGGCGCACTTTTTATGTGGTTTATCGTTGGTTAAACCCATTTCGTACATAGCGTAAAGAATACGCCTTTGAACGGGTTTTAGTCCGTCTTCAACTCTAGGCAAAGCACGGTCTAAAATAACGTTTTCCGCATACGGAATCATGGAATTTTTTAGCACTTCGTCGAGCGACGAGAAAATTATACCCTTTTCGTTTTCCATACTCTACCCCCTTAAACCTTTTTAATCTTTGCAAATTTATCTTCTTTATTGAAATTTGCGTGTTCAAAAATATATTTTTTTCTTTCGCCGACTTCATCGCCCATTAAAACGGTGATAAGTTTATCGGCTTCAGCAGCGTCCTCAATAGTCACTTGCATAAGCGAACGCGACTGTGGATTCATGGTCGTTTCCCAAAGTTGAGAAGGGTTCATTTCGCCAAGCCCCTTATATCTTTGGATAGAATAGCCTCTACCCACTTTAGCGATTTTTTCTTGAAGTTCCTTTTCGTCGTAAGCGTACTCTTCAACGCTACCCTTATGCACCTTATAGAGTGGTGGCATACCGATATAGACGTGCCCTGCGTTTATTAGTTCACGCATATATCTAAAGAAGAAGGTTAAAAGAATCGCCCTAATATGCGCACCGTCTTGGTCGGCATCGGAAAGGATAATAACCTTGTGATATTTTAAGTCGTCTAACTCAAAATCCGAGCCAATACCCGTACCTAATGCGCTAATAATCGTTCTTATTTCTTCATTTTGTAAAATTTGGTCTAACTTTTTCTTTTCCACGTTAAGTGGTTTACCCCTTAACGGAAGTATGGCTTGATACTGGCGCATTCTAGCCTGTTTTGCGCTACCACCAGCCGAATCGCCTTCGACTATAAACAGTTCGTTAAGCTCGGCTTTTCTACCCGAACAAGCCGCCAACTTACCGACCAAATTTTGTACTTCAATGCTCTTTGACGCTCTTGCAATCTCTTTAGCCTTTTTAGCGGCAAGCCTAACCTTTGCTGCCCCTAAAGCCTTGTTGATTATGGTGTCGAAAACCTTTACTAGTTTTTTGTTCTTCATTAAAAGCGAAAGTTCGCTAACCGTCACGCCTTCTACCGCAGGGCGTGCTTCGGGATTGCCAAGCTTAGTTTTGGTTTGCCCTTCAAACTGAACGTTTTGCATTTTTATAGATATGATTGCAGTCAAACCTTCCTTAAAATCGTCGCCGAGCAAGTTATCGTCTTTTTCTTTTAGGATATTTCTTTCCCTTGCGTAATCGTTAAGCGAACGAGTTAGTCCTGACCTAAATCCCGTTTCGTGCATACCGCCTTCGCCCGTTGGAATATTGTTTACGTACGAACAAACGCTGTCGGTGTAAGCGTCGGTGTGCTGAATAGCAATCTCAACGGCAATATTATCACGAGTTGCGCTAAAGTATAACGGATCGCCGTAAAGCGAAGACTTGCCTTCGTTTAAGTATTTAACGAAATCGACGATACCACCGTCAAATTTATAAGTGCGACTAAAATCGGTGTTCTCGTCATAAAACTTAATTTCTAACCCCTTGTTTAAGAACGCCAATTCTTTTAGCCTTTTTAGTATGGTTTCTACCGAAAACTCAACCGTTTCAAAAACTCTCTTGTCGGGTAAAAATCTAATGAACGAGCCTTTTTTAGTGGTCTTTACTTTGGTATCCTTTAACGGCGCTTTAGGTACGCCCGATTTAACTTTCCCCGTTTCTTCATCAAGATAACTACTAAATTCCATTTGATAAACGGTGTTTTTATAAACTTCTACTTTTAGCCACTCTGAAAGCGCGTTAGTAACCGATGCGCCAACCCCGTGTAACCCACCCGAGAAATTATAATTATCCGAGTCAAACTTACCCCCTGCGTGAAGTTGCGTAAATACAACTTCTACACCAGAAACGCCAGCTTTAGAGTGAATATCGGTAGGAATGCCCCTACCATTATCTTCAACCGATGCGCTACCGTCTTTGTATAGTTTAACTTCTATCTTGTTAGCGTAGCCGTTTGCCGCTTCGTCAATAGCGTTATCCACTATTTCCCAAAGTATGTGATGTAACCCCTTAACCCCCGTAGTACCAATATACATACCAGGACGAAGTCTAACAGCATCTAACCCTTCTAAAATCTTAATATCTTCTGCTTTATAACTAACTTTAGCCATTGTATCTCCCCAAATAATATGCCATTATAATATTATTTTACTATATATTGTGTTTTTTTTCAAGTCATAATCACAATTTTTTTAGTTTATTAGAAAAAAATATATAAAAAACCTTTTGGCAATAACAGTATGTTTGTTGTTATTTATAAAAATTCCAAAAGGTTTAAATAAAATAAATATATTTAGTTTTTATTAGGGTTGCTGTTTCGTTCCCAAAACACGCCGTCCGAATAGCCTTGTATAGATTTATCACTCTCGGCGTCTTTAAGGCGTTTTTCGCCCCAAGCGCAATAGAGTGGATTTTGTTCTATATTGATATAGTTTCTAGATAGTTTTTTAGCAACCACGCCCGTAGTACCACTGCCTGCAAAGGGGTCTAGCACTAAATCGCCTTGATTAGAACTTGCAAGGATAAGTTTTGCAATAAGTTTTTCGGGTTTTTGGGTTGGGTGCGCAGTATTTTCTGCCATTGACCAATAAGGAATAGCAATATCGTCCCAAAAGTTAGACGGGCAAGTTAGCCTAAACTTTCCGTCCTTAGTTTCTTGCCAATCTTTAGGCTCTCCGTCCTTTTTATAAGGTGCTAAAACCTTTCTTTTTTGCTTAACTGCGTCCAAATTAAAGGTATAATCATCGCTAACGGTAGCAAAGAAAATATCTTCCATACAGTTTTTCCAATTAGCCTTTGCGCCACGCCCTTTTTCTCTTTGCCAAGTGATTCTGTTTCTTAAAACAAAGTGTTTATCGATAATCTCGCCTATAACTAGCGCGCTTTTCCAATCGCAACAAACGTAAAGGCTTGCAGTATCTTTTAATTTGTCTTTAATTGCAGTTATCCACTTTTCGGTATAATCGGCGTACTCTTTAAGCCCAAGTTTTTTAAAGTTTGAGCCGTGAAAGTTTTTATCCAAGTTATAAGGTGGGTCAACCACGAGTAAGTCTATCGACTTATCCTTAATTTTTTTCAAGACGCTAAAACTATCGCCAAGCACGGTACAGTTTATGTGCTCGCAATAATCTTGTTCTTTTATGCAGTTATCTAAATAAACTTTACCTTCATTTAGGTCAAAGTCTATGGTTTTATTTCTAGTTGATTTCATAATTATTTATTATAAAGTTTAATCCACGCATCTAATTTATTCATAAGGTCGTTATTATCGGTAGTTTTCTTAAGCATATCTAGCAAACTATCCGTGCAGTCGTTTCGCTCTTGCAAGATTTTGCGTAGTTTATACACGGTTGAAAGTTCCTTTTCGTTTAGTAAAAGTTCTTCCTTTCTAGTTCCCGACTTATAGATATCGATAGCAGGGAACACTCGTCTTTCGCTTAGTTCTCTCGACAAGTGAATTTCCATATTACCAGTACCTTTAAACTCTTCGTAAATAACGTCGTCCATTCTACTACCCGTATCTATTAAAGCCGTCGATAGAATAGTTAAACTTCCCCCTTCTTCAATGTTTCTCGCAGCACCGAAAAAGCGTTTTGGGCCTTGTAAAGCAATAGGGTCTAACCCACCAGAGAGCGTCTTTCCCGAACTTTCCACCACCGAATTATACGCCCTTGCAAGTCGAGTTATAGAGTCCATTAAGATAACAACGTTTTGCCCCACTTCGACCAATCTTTTAGCCCTATTGATAACCAATTCCGAAGCACGAACGTGATGCTCTGCACTCTCGTCAAATGTCGAGAAAACCACTTCTCCCTTAACGCTTCTTTTGATATCGGTCACTTCTTCAGGGCGTTCGTCGATTAAGAGCATAATGAGTTTTACGTCCTTATAGTTTGATTCAATCGATTCGGCAATGAGTTTTAAGAGCGTTGTCTTTCCCGTTTTTGGTGGAGCGACTATTAAACCCCTTTGCCCCATACCTAACGGACAAAATAAATCTATAAGCCTAATTGACAAATTATTTTGCGAGTTTTGATTTTCAAGCTTGAGCCTTTGGGTTGGATAGTAAGGAATCAAATCGTCAAAATTATTTCTTCTTAAAAATACTTCAGGGTCTAAATCGTTGATTGCGACCACTTCTTGTAAGGCAGGCGAATCGCCTTCTCTAACGATTTTAGCAGTGGCTTTAACCTTGTCGCCACGGCGTAAGTTATACTTTCTAATATTTGCGCTAGAAACGTAAATATCTTCGTTCGAATTTTCGTAGTTATTAGCCCTTAAAAAGCCATAGCCTTGACTATGTTGTTCTAAAACGCCCTCAATGGTAAACTCTTCTGTTCTAGGTTTACTGTCGCTAAAATAGGTATGCAAAACTTCACTACCTTCGTACGAGCATTCGCCCGTCATGTCAGGCTGTTCATACTCTTGGTTTTCTTGTTCTTTTTTATAAAACTCCGAAACGTCAATAGTGATTTTAGGTGGTGCGCCACGTTTACTTATAGGGATAGGCTTAATCTTGTTTTGTTGAATAGCCATAATCTCGGTTATAAGTTGATTTTTCTTTTTGCCTGCAGGCGCTTTTACGCCTATTTGCCTACCAATTTCACGCAATTTAGAAAAATGTAGTTGGTCTAAAACTTCTTTTGTAAAAATAATAAATTCACTCATATTAACACCCATTTTACTCACCTTTAATAGATTTTGCCGACACGATACCACTAACGAAAGCAAACGTTAAGTTATATCCACCACAATCGCCGTCTACGTCCAATATTTCACCCACCATATAAAGTCCTTTAACAATCTTACTTTGATAGGTTTTAGCGTCTATTTTGTCCGTCTTAATACCACCACGAGTCACTTGTGCATAAGAAAAATCAAGAGAACCTAAAACGTTAAGTCTAAAATTCTTAATCGCATACGCAATATCTGACGGCTTTGTTGATTTTGCACTTTTTAACACTTGTTGTCCGATTTTTTTATTTAATACCGAAGACAACAGTTCTTCTTGACTTATATACGGTTTACTTTGTCTTTCTCTAATAATATCTTCTACTTGAGAACGGGATAAATTAGGCAAGAATTCCACGATTAAATACGCTCCTTCTTTATCGGCAACACTTGCCGATAAAGAAAAGATTGCCGACCCTGACACGCCGTAATCGGTAAACAGCAAATCGCCTTCAGCCGTCATCAATAGTTTGTCTTTCGAGTAGGACGATACCTTAGCCCTTTCTTTTAAGCCTTTAAGTCCCTTTATTTGATTAGTTTGAGTTTTTAGTTGAACTAACGACGGATAAAGCGCTGTCTTTTTATGCCCAAATTTTTCAACTAACGAGTAAGCACTACCGTCCGTTCCAAAATGTTTACCAGCGCTTCCACCTGCGCTGACAACGACCGTTTTTGCTAGGTATTTTTCCGTTCCCACGTAAACTTCAAAAAGGTCGTTATTCTTTGATATTTTATCCACCTTTTTGCTCGTTAATATTTGGCAATTTTTATACGCCAAAAACGCCCTTAACAAATCTAAAACAGCGCTTGCCTGCTTAGATAAGGGGTAGGTTTTTCCGTCGCTACCACTCGTTTGATATATACCTAAATCAGCCAAATACTTTTTTAGGTTAATTTGTTTTTCTAACTCTATAAACTGGTCGATAAAAGCCTTGTCGCCATAATAAAAATTTGCGCCAAAGTTTTGGTTCATAAGGTTGCCTTGTCCGTTGCCCGTTGCGATAAGTTTTTTACCAACTCTATCGTTGCGCTCTAAAATAAGCACGTCTTCACCTTTAAAATGGTTATCGCCACTTAAGAGTTCAACAGCGCAAAGCAAGCCACTAGCCCCACCGCCAATGATTATACTATTATATATTTTTTGCAATTTTATTCTCCTTGCAAATAGTTT
Organism: Clostridiales bacterium; assembly: GCA_015055735.1. Classification (GTDB taxonomy): domain Bacteria; phylum Bacillota; class Clostridia; order Christensenellales; family Borkfalkiaceae; genus UBA1259. The sequence goes on from SVHP01000001.1 coordinate 53,685, forward strand.
TTAATTAAATGGATAAAAAATGATAATAAAAAATTTTAAGAAATTTATAGTAAAGCTATAAATATTTTGAAAAAAATATAAGAAACAAAAATAAAAAAAGAATTTTCGGTTGGGATTACTATTATATTATAATCCCAACCAAAACAAATTATTACATTTCGTCGACAGTTTGTATGCCGAGTAATGTCAATGCGTTAGTTAAAGTGATTTTAACAGCTTTACAAAGCGCAACTCTAAAGTTCTTAACGCTTTGTTCAGCAGTGGCGATTTTACATTCCATATAGAACTTATTAAACGCCGTTGCCAAATCGATAGCATATCTAGTGACAAAAGACGGCTCGTATTTTTCGCCAGCAGCCTTAACCACGTCCTTAAACCTACCAAGTTCTGAAATTACTGCGTATTCGCTTGCAGTCATATCGAACTTATCGAATTTACCAACTTCGCCACTCTTTGCAATAACGCCGTTACAACGAGCAATGGTGTATTGAACGTAAGGACAAGTCTCCCCTTCAAAACTTAAAACCCTATCGTAACTGAACACTATATCCTTAATTTTGTTGTTGCAAAGTGCACCGAAAATAACAGCGCCCGTACCAACAGCCTTTGCGATCTTATCCTTATCTTTAAGGTTAGGGTTTTTCTCTTCTATAACGGCGTAAGCCTTTTCAATAGTCTTATTGATAACGTCTTCAAGAAGAACGACGTTTCCCGAACGGGTACTCATTGACCCACTTTCTAGGCTTACCATACCGTAAGCGACGTGAACCATATCCTTCGCCCAGTCCTTACCCATCAATTCTAACACCTTAAAAAATTGTTTGAAATGTAAATTTTGTTGATAAGCAACAACGTATAAGCACTTATAAAAATCGTAAGTATTCTTTCTATAAACGGCAGCAGCAATATCTCTCGTTGCGTACAAAGTCGAACCGTCCGACTTTAATATCAAGCAAGGTGGCATGTCGTGTTCTTCCAAATCGACGATAGATGCACCGTCCGAAACTTTCAATAAGTTTTTCTCTTTTAATTCGTCAACGATAGGCGCCATTTTGTCGTTATAAAAACTTTCGCCCGCATAACTATCAAACTCAACGTTCAAGAGTTTATAAATCTTGTCTACTTCTTCTAAAGTAATTCTCTTAAACATCTCAAATAGAACGTTACTTTCTTTATCGCCATCTTCAATCAACTTAAAGTAATGCCTTGCCTCATCGTCCATCTCCGGGTGAAGTTTTGCTTCATCGTGATATTTTACGTAAATTCTAGTTAATTCGCTAAGCCTTCCCTTTTCAACTTGTTCAATGCTACTCCATTTTTTGAAAGCGACGATAAGTTTACCAAATTGCGTACCATAATCGCCAAGGTGATTTATTCCCACTACTTTGTAGCCTAAAAATCTAAAGATTTTACACAATGCGCTACCGATAACGGTAGTGCTTAAATGCCCAATATGGAAGGGCTTCGCAATATTTATAGACGAGTAGTCTATACAAATAGTTTTATTCTCGCCTATATCCGAAGAACCGTATCTATCTCCCGAACAAATAATTTCATCTAGCAACGAACTAGCAAAACCCTGTCTATTTATCTTAAAATTCAAATAACCGTTAACAGCAGAACATTCGGTAATAAACTCGTCGGTAACAAAATTATTTTTCAAGTCTTCTGCAATTTGAATAGGCGAACGGCGCAATAACTTACTCAACTTAAAGCAAGGTAAAGCGTAATCACCCATATCAAAATTAGGTGGTAATTCGATATACGAATAAATTTCTTGTTGTGATAAACCGTCAATATTAAGTTTTTGTGCAATAATTTTCTTGTAATCCATAATAAAACTTCCTTTCCTTTATAATAATACCATATAATTTACAAAAAAAGCAACCTAAAAACTTGTAATTTTCTTGAATTTAGATTATAATTGTTAGGTCAAAAGAAAATTTCGGAGAAAGAATATGAAACTAGGTGTAGTAGGACTACCAAACGTAGGAAAATCAACGCTATTTAACGCTATAACACACGCAGGCGCAGAATGCGCAAACTATCCGTTCTGTACGATAGAACCAAACGTAGGCATCGTTGCAGTGCCTGATGAAAGATTAGAAGTGTTAGGTAAATTATACAATACAAAAAAAATTACCCCAGCAGTAGTAGAATTCGTAGATATTGCAGGGTTAGTTAAAGGCGCAAGCAAAGGCGAAGGTCTTGGCAATAAGTTCTTAGCAAACATTAGAGAAACGGACGCTATCGTTCACGTAGTTCGTTGCTTTGACGATGAAAACGTCACTCACGTAGATAGCGATATCGATCCTTTAAGAGATATTGAAACTATCAACTTAGAACTTATCTTTGCAGATACTGAAAGCATTAAAAAGAGATACGATAAAGCCCTTTCTATGGTTAAGACGGGCGACAAAAAATACAAGATTGAAGCAGAGTTTTTAGAAAGACTTTATAAACATTTAGAAGACTTAAAACCTGCTAGAACTCTCGATTGTAGCGAAGAAGAAAAAGAATATCTAAATTCACTTTTCTTAATCACTGCAAAGCCTGTTATCTATACTGCTAATATCGGCGAAAAAGATATGGGTAAAGATGAAAGCACTCTCCCACTCGTTCAAAAGGTTATCGATTTTGCTAAACAAGAAAATTCTGAATATATGGTTATTTGCGCTAAAACCGAAGAAGAACTTTCTATGCTAGAACCTGACGAACAACAAATGTTTTTAGAAGAATTAGGCTTAAAAGAAAGTGGTCTTGATAGACTTGTTAAAACTTCTTATAGGCTTTTAGGTTTAATCAGTTATCTTACTGCAGGCGAAAAGGAAGTTCGTGCTTGGACTATTGAAAAAGGCACTAAAGCCCCACAAGCAGCCGGCAAAATCCACACTGACTTTGAAAAAGGCTTTATCCGTGCCGAAATCGTTGACTACGATATTTTAGTCGAACTCGGCTCGTTCAACGCCGCAAAAGAAAAAGGCAAGGTCCGTTCTGAAGGTAAAGAATACGTTATGCAAGACAGCGACGTAGTTCTCTTTAGATTTAACGTTTAATAAATATTATTGATAACAATTAGCACGCAACTTTTGTTAAAGTTGCGTGCTTGTTTTTGTATAAAATTATAATCAAAAAGCTTCACTATTTACTAATAGGACACTCGTTCGTTTGCCTTGCAAACTACCGAGGACTTTGCTTGATTTTAATTGCCCGTCAAGGCGTCCGAACGATAGGTTCGATGCTACTACTATTCCCTACTAAATAAAAAAGGGCAAGTCAGTTTAACTTGCTCTTTAAGGTTTTTATTGAGGTTATTAACAAAATTTTTATTTTTATAACTTTATTATGTAAAAGTTCAAAAATCGACTTTTCAACTAAATTAGAGTTGTTAAGAATTATTAACCAATTTTCTGTTTCGTTTGCTTCTTTTAATGCTATTTCAAATTTAGAAATCATATCTAAACGGCTTTGGGGATAATTTGCTTCAGCGATATTAGCGCTTATACTTGTACCACTTCTCTTTATTTGGTCTGCAAATGAATGTTCTTTCTTGTCCCTTAAATTATTTGCAAGTTTAATTACTTTAAGAGCAAACTCTTGTGATAAATTTAGCAATTTATTTTCTTTCATATCTTTATTATATCATATTCTTAAAATCAAATCAACTTATTCCACCGTAGTGGTTATAATGTGAGCGAAGCGAACTATCATGTACCTTTGGTACTATAATTCAAATTCGCTTTATTAACTCGCTATCGCTCGAATGATAGTCACTATCGTGACATTATAATCATATTCATGCGAATTTGATATAAAAAAGAACACATAAATTGTGTTCTTTTTTGGCAGGGGTAATAGGATTCGAACCTATGAAATGACGGAGTCAGAGTCCGTGGCCTTACCGCTTGGCGATACCCCTATTGCGTTTGCATTTTGAAAGCAAACGTGTTTTTATAAATCTTTATCGTTTATATCTATAATTATTCCTTGCGTTTTCTTATAACTAACTAATGCTTGTTTATAATTATCTTTTTGCTCTATTCTTTCAAAATTACCTTTCAATAAAAAATCAGTTAGTTCCCTATTCGTGTTTATTTCTTCAGGTATATAAATACCCGCAGTTATAGGTTGGTCAGCATGATGAAAGTCCGTACCCGACATCTTAATCAAATTATGTCTATCGCAAAATTCGTTTGCCAAAGCATTTTTATTTCTATGATGATAATGTCCGTTAAAACTTTCAGCGCCGTGTAAATACTGTGGATTACCTGCAGTTACCCCATCTCTAAACGGATGAGTTTGATACATAAAAAGATTATATTCTTGGCTTAAATCAAACAATTCCTTTTGCGTTAAATCATATAGTTTTGGATAACGGTACAAAAACTCTTTATCAAAACCGTACAACATAAACTCGGTGTTAATGCAAAGCAATCTAGTTTCAAGTCCGTAAAAAATTTTCAAGCCGTGTTTTTGCCCTAAATCTTGCGCTTGGTTGATTAAATCAAAATAATATTCGACATAGCCCTTATCTGTTTTATCGCTAAACGCATCAAAACTATTTTTACAATAGTGATTAGTAACAACTATTGCACCATAGCCTGCCTTTTTATACTCTAAAATAATATTTTCGGTAGTCCAATCAGCACAATAACTGCCCCCTGTATGAGCGTGAGTTTCAAGTTTAATCATAAATAACAGCCTAGCTCCCCAAAAACATCTTTTTGTATAAGTTTATTAACGCATAAATACACTGCAATCGTATCAAATCTAGCATCGTGAAAACCTATATCTTGACCGTAAAAGTCGTTTGAAACCTTTTGAATTTCACTATCGCTAACGCCCGAAAAAGCACAAAGTTCTTGCAATTTAGGGTATTTATAACCGTTCCCACTACTACGCTTTAAACAACAAATAGGCGTTGTTTTTTTCATGGAACAAAATTCGTTTTTGACCTTAAAAACTTGATTTAATCTTTCGTATTCAGTGCGCATAAACGAAAAGTCAAACGCCACGTTATGAGCCACTATCAAGTCTGCATTTTCAAAATCGGTCTTAATTTGATCAAAAAAATCAGCAAATCTTTTCCCGTTAGAAAGAAACTCTAGTTTTTGCTTTGAAAAGCCGTGCACCATTTGTGCGCTAGGCTCTACATAATCGACCGTAAAGAAAAAGTTCTTACCCACTACTTTTTCTTTAGTTTGTAAAATATAAGATAATTGACAAATTTGACCAGGATGAAGCCCCGTCGTTTCCGTATCAAAATATAAAATCATATTTTAGTAGAATTAAATATACAACTCGATTTATAAAAGGCAAAACGACTTATCGTTTTGCCCTTCGTTTTTTATCCTTCAATTAAATCTTTATAAACTTCTGGATATCTTACTACGAGTTCCGTATTGTTTACGTAATCGTTGATAATTTTTTGTTCTGTAATGCTAAATTGTTTATTAGCAATGTTCGTTGCAAGATTGCCGTGTAATACGTACAAGTAATTATTTGTATTTTCGTATTCGTCCCAATCTTTTAACATTTCTTTAAGTTCAGCTTCCCAAGTAGTAACACCTTCGCTCATCTTAAATTCTTTATCCAAGTATGATTCTAGCGTTGGGTAATCATAAGACGCAAAACTTTCAGAGAAGAACATAATGTGATAACCGTAATTTGTTGCAGCAATCTTGAAAGTATTTTCGCTTGCATTTATAAGTTCTCTACCAGTAAGAGCAAATTCTTCAGCCCAAGAATTAGTTACGTTATCTTTTTCAGGTTTAATTGCATAACCCTTGTATGCATTTAACGCAGTATCGCTATCGTCTTGAGAGAAAGCAAACATCAATTCTTTAATTCTATCGTCAAAGTTATCTTTAACAGTAGTTGCCGTATAAGTAACGTTATCTAAAGTCGTTGCAGTTCCATCATATAAATATTCGTTTACGAAAGCGATAAATTCATTATACGACATCTTTGTAGTATCTTCTACTCTATATTCAGCCTTATAATCTTTATCTTCTTTATCAGCGCCGTTAAGTAAAGTTACAGTACCACCGAAAGGAATACTATCTTCACAAAGAGCGTAATCGCCAGTAAACTTTTCACCGTCAAAATCATAACCTTGTGCAATCCAAGAACTTCTTAAATCGGTTACAGTGATGTTTGCGAACACTTGGTTTCTCTTTTCTGCAATTTGTTCTTCCTTAAGGTTTGGCGTTTTTTCAAATTCGGTCATTTCAGCGAGCATATCGTCGTCAGCCTTTAGAAGAACGTGATATACCATACCATAACCGTTTCTGCCATATAGAATTGGAGATGAAGCGCTGATGCTATCTACTAAAGCGCCGAATTCAGCACCTGATTCTTTGATAGCCGCTTGCTTTTGGTTGTTATAAATTCTTTCGTATTCAGCTTGAACGTCTTGATAAGAAACCTTTGCACGAGCTTCCGTAATTATTGAGTTTGTATACACTTCAACAACTTTAGCTTCCAAGTTAGCCTTTAAAGTCTTTTTGAAATAATCGGTTTTAGTAATATCGTTATTATCATATTCGTCGCCTAAAAGGTCGTTATCCTTTAATGCATTGATAGCGTCGGTAAAAGCAGCCATTCTATCAGCAACGCTGAAATTATCGATAAATTCTTGCTTCTCTGTATCGGTCACATCATCGTCGTTAGTAGCACCTGTTGGAACAACTCTAGCCGTACCGTCAAAAGTATCTTGACGTTTTTCTTCTTCGTCTTCTTCAGCGTAAGAATCGATCAAATCGTCAACTGATTTATAAGTAGAATATTTAGCATCTAATTCTTCTAGATCAGAAAGGAAATTTTCTAGATATTCGTTATACTTAGATAAATCGTTCCAATCGCTTGGTTTAGCGTAATTGTTATCCATTTCATCTAATGCAAATTGAATCAATACTCTATTATTGATTAAACTTGATAAGATACCGTCAAGAGTATCTTGAGTAAGTTCAGCGCCTTGGTATTGATAATTGTTCATATAAGCAGTGATAAGATCTCTCTTATAAATCACGTCTTTAGGAGCGTTTTCATTAATTTGAACGGTCGCTACCACTTGCGATAAATCTCTTGCGTTATTCGTTGTCACAAGACTGCAACCAAAAAGACTAGAAATGCCCATTACCATAACTATCATAATGGTTACTATTGCAACTTTAATTTTTCTCATATATATTATCTCCCAATTTAAGTATTGATTATGTATACCCGTAAATTATATACTATCTTTCAAAAAAATGCAACCGTTTATTTGATTTTTTTATGCAAAAAGTGAAATTTACTTTGTTAATTTGCAAATATCAAGAAACTTTTTATTTGAAATAGGGTTTGTTCGTTAGTTTGACCGTTTTTCTCGAACTCCAAAGTAGGCTCTACGCTCATAGAAATTTTAACTATTTCGTTAAATTCGTCTATTGCTCTAGTCAACTTTTGGTTAGCCAAAACTGAAAAATCATTTAGAACGAGTTTTGCTTGTTCACGATTTATAACTACCATTTTAACACCAAGTTTCATAGCGAGCAATTTAACCACGGCAATATTGATTAAGTTATCAGCTTCGTCAGGTAACCTTCCGTAAGTTTCCTGCATCATTTCTCTAAATTCCTTTTCGGCTTCTAAGGAAGAAATCTCAGCAATTTCCTTATACGCATCCATTCTAGTTATGCTACTTTCTATATATTTATCGGGAATAAACGCCGTCACTCTAATATCTAGTTCAGGCATAATTTCTTCCTTTCCAGAAATTTCTTCTCTCAAAAGTTTAGAGTACAATTCATACCCTATCTTTTCCATATGTCCGTGCTGTTCAGCGCCTAAAATATTGCCTGCGCCACGAATTTCCAAATCTCGCATAGCGATCTTTATTCCACTACCCATTTCGGCAAACTCGACTATTGCGTTAAGCCTTTCAAAAGCTGTATCGGTAAGAATTTTTTCACGCTTAAATGTAAAATACGCATAAGCAAGCCTATCGCTTCTACCGACACGCCCTTTTAGTTGATAAAGGGTAGAAAGACCTAACCTATCGGCGTCTATAACTATTATCGTATTAGCCTTTGGCAGATCTATTCCGTTTTCGATAATGGTGGTGGAAATAAGCACGTCCGTTTGACCTTGATAAAAGCCCATGACGTTAGTTTCCATAGTCTTTTCTTCCATTTGACCGTGAACTACGGTAAATTTTAAGTTTGGTAAAATGCTTTTTATTCTATCGGCAAAATTGAAAATACTATCTACTCTATTGTATAGTATAAACGCTTGCCCACCCCTATTTATTTCTCTCGTTATAGCGTCTTTAATGAGCATATCGCTCTCTTCGGTAACGTAAGTTTGCACGGGAAGACGCTTTTTCGGTGGTGTATTTATAGTACTTATCGACCTAATACCCGACAACGACATATGCAAAGTTCTAGGAATAGGCGTTGCCGTTAAAGTAATGGCGTCTACGTTGGTTTTTAACAGTTTAATTTTTTCTTTATGCTCAACGCCGAAACGCTGTTCTTCGTCCAAAACCAAAAGCCCCAAATCCTTAAATTCCACGTCTTTACTTAGCAATCTATGCGTGCCGATTATAAAATCGATAGAGCCGTCCTTTAACCCTGCGATTATCTCGCCTTGCTGTTTTGGAGTTTTAAATCTATTCAAAACTGCAATCTTAACCCCAAAGTCCTTAAATCTTTGGACTGCCGTATTATAATGCTGTTCGGTCAAGATTGTGGTTGGCGCAAGCATTGCCACTTGCTTGCCAGAAACGATAGCACGGAACACTGCACGAAAAGCCACTTCCGTCTTTCCAAACCCAACGTCACCACACACTAGCCTATCCATAACTCGACTGCTAGTCATGTCCTTACAAATATCTTGATTTGCTTGAACTTGGTCGGGTGTATCTTCAAACGGGAAAGAGCCTTCGAACACCGATTGAAGTTCTTTATCTTCAGTGAACTTAAAGCCTTTTTGTTCGTCACGCTCTTGATAAAGCCTTTTTAGGTCGAAAGACATCTTTTTAATGCTTTCCTTGACCCTAGCTTTTACCCTTTCAAAATCCTTACCACCTATTTTAGAAAGTTTAGGCTTTTTCTCGCCACCTAAATATCTAGTTAAAATATCCATTTGTTCAACAGGAACGTATAGGATATCCCCACCGGCGTATTCAACGGCTACGTAATCTTTAGTGCCTTCGGTTGACGAAAGTTTTTTATTGCCTAAAACTCTACCGACCCCGTGAACTTCGTGAACGCAGTAATCGCCGACTTCTGGCGCAGTAAAGAAATTTTGTTTTTTGCTTTTTAGTTTTCTAGCCGAAACGGGCTTAGAAAACAAGTTGCCACTTCCTATAACTACTGCCTTTTGCTCGTGAAAAATAAAACCACGAGTAAGTTTTTGCAGTTTAATATCCACGCCTAAAAGTTTGCTGTTGCTATTTTCTATAGAGCAAGCAATCCCCCTAGCGAATAGTTCGTGACTAAAATTTTCAGCCCTTTTAAGATCGCCCGTGCAGACGGTTATAGAATACCCCGACTTTAGCCAGTTATCTATATCTTGGAACACTTCCTTAAAATCCAACTGATAATCGGCAACTGCGCTATTTGAAGGGTTAATAATCTTTAAAGGATTAAAAAATGGAATAATGGTAGAAAGCGTTTGAACTGCGCACACCCTAAATTTTTTGACTTTTTCTATAAGTTCTTCAATGCTCATAAAGTTTTTTTGAGCAAATGAGAAAACTTCCCCACCTTGGTTTAGAGAATTAAATCTTTCGGTAAATTCCGTTCTGTTAAGGCTAGCAATTTCGTGAATTCTCTTGCTTTCGTCAAAAATAACGACGGTGTTTTTATCTAACAAATCAAAAACAGTTCCACAATCTTTGGATAAAACGCTTAAAACGTTTAATCCGTCAAAATCGCCCTTTTCCATAAGAAGACAAATATCGTCGTACAACTCTCTCCTTCTTCTCTTTTGTTCTTTAGAACTGTCTTCTATTTCCTTTTGTAAAATACGCTTAAAATCATCAAAACTATCGTCGTTATAAACGAATTCAGTCGTTTGTAAAACACTAGCGCTATCGACGTACCCCAAATTCTCTCTCGTATCCACGTCATACTTTTTAATGGCTTCAATGTTATCGCCAAAAAAGTCAATTCTAATTGCACAGTCCATATTGATAGGATAAAGATCGATAATATCTCCCCTAACTGCAAAAGTGGCTGGAGAAAACACGCTTTCAACCCTTGTATACCCCATAAATACCAGCTTGCTGATTATATCGGACTGACTAACGTCTTGATTTTTTTGTAATTCAATTTGATACAACTTTGTCGGAGCAGTTTGCATAAGTGCTTCGGCAGTGGTCACGATAACGTCACAGTTATCGATAGACGAAAAAGCCATCATTCTTGCGTAAGCGTTATCTTTAGAATAGGCTTTATTCATCAATAAAATCTCGTCTTTAGGTGGCAAGTAGACTGCTTTTTTCCCTGCAAGTTCGTTCACTGCATCGACTGCAATTCTTGCAGTTATAGAGTCCTTTACTATGTAAAGCACCTTTTCATCAAGAATAGAAACTAGATAATTCTTAAAGGCGTCGGACACGCCAAAAACCGCCGAAGGTATGCCTTGGCGGACGGCTGAACAAAACTCGTTTAATGAGTTTTGGTTATTTTTTAGTGCTAAAATTTTATCGAGCATAATATCCCCAATAGGTTATTTTTTACACTTTTTTCGGCTTTATAACTAGCCTTTTTTATTATATCTTTGCATTATATACTGAATATCTTTACCGTTAGCAAAATCGTAAAGCGCCTTTGCCCCGTTTTCTAAAATGCTATCAAATATAGGCTTATCTTCAATACTAATTCCCGATAGCACGTAGTTTATAAGGGGTATTTGCAATTCAGTTCTAGGCTTAAAACCAATTCTAACTCTAGGAAAATTAGTTAGCCCTAATCTTTCAACGATATTTCGCATACCGTTATGAGTGCCTGCTGAACCACTTTCTCTAATTCTGCACTCGCCTATATAGATATCGTAATCGTCGTAGACGACTATTAAATCTTTTGGCGAAATCTTAAAGAAAGAAGTTAGTTCTTGCACGCTTTCACCGCTTAGGTTCATATAGGTTTGAGGTTTTGCTAAAATAATTTTTTCGCCTTTAATGTTTGTTTGCGCAATAAGCGCACGACATTTAGATTTATCAAACCCAACGTCTAGCATTTGGGCTAGTTTATCCACACACATAAACCCTAAGTTATGAAAGGTGTTTTTGTATTTATCGTCGGGGTTGCCTAACCCCACAATTAGTTTCATATTCTATCCCCACTAAAAAAGCCGTTTCAAATCAACGGCTTTTTCCAAAAATAAATTTTATTATTCGTAAATTGCAGAAAGTGAAGAATCCGAATAGATTGAAGTGATTGCCTTTGCGATTAGTTTTGCGCAAGAAACAACTTTAACCTTTGAACAATTTCTAACGCTTTCAGGAAGGTCGATAGTATCTAAAACAACGATTTCCTTAATAGGTGAAGCGATAAGTCTTTCCATAGCAGGTCCACTTAAAACGCCGTGAGTACAGCAAGCGAAGATTTCCTTTGCGCCGTTTTTAGCAAGCGCTTCTGCACCTTGACAAATAGTACCTGCCGTATCAATCATATCGTCTATCATAATACACGTTTTACCTTTTACGTCGCCGATAACGTTCATAACTTCAACTGCGTTTGCCTTTGGACGACGCTTGTCCACGATAGCGAGCGCTGCATCTACTCTAGAAGCGAAGTTTCTCGCTCTACCAACAGAGCCAACGTCAGGTGAAACTACAACCCAGTTTTCATCCATCTTCTTCTTGAAATACTTAGTAAGAAGTGGAGCGCCGTATAAGTGGTCAACGGGAATATCGAAAAAGCCTTGAATTTGCGCAGCGTGAAGATCCATAGTTAGAACTCTATCAGCGCCTGCAGTAGTCAAGATATCTGCAACTAACTTTGCCGTAATAGGGTCTCTAGGACGAGCCTTTCTATCTTGTCTAGCATAGCCAAAGTATGGAATAACAGCTGTAATTCTACCAGCCGATGCTCTCTTACAAGCGTCGATCATGATAAGAAGTTCCATAAGGTTATCGTTTACAGGAATAGAAGTAGATTGTATAATAAACACGTCTCTACCTCTAACCGTTTGTGGAAGAGTAGTGCTTATTTCACCGTCAGAGAACTTGCTAACTTCAGCGTCGCTCAATGTCAAGCCTAATTCTTCAGCTACTGCTTTTGCTAGAGGGATATTTGAATTCCCTGCCAACACCTCAATTTGGTTACCGTGTGTAATCATTTTATTTTTTCTCCTAATGTAACTTTGTGTACATATAGTACCTATTTTAGTTGTACCACAAATCTCGATTTTAGTCAAGACTTTTTATACATCTCTTCCCTTTAAAATAATTTTTTATTATATTTGCACAATTCTCTTGCAATAATCCACCCTCAAATTGTGTTTTATGGTTAAGTCCACTATCGGTTAAAATACAAAACTTACTTATTGCCCCACCGCTCTTACTCTCGTAAGCGCCAAAGTAAACCTTACTAATTCTAGCATTTACGATTGCACCTGCGCACATAGGACAAGGCTCCATAGTCACGTACATTTCTGCGCCGTCTAATCGCCAACTCCCCACTTTCTTGCAAGCCTTAGTTATGGCTAGTATTTCGGCGTGAGCAGTTGGATCTTGCCTTTTTTCAACTAAGTTATACGCCCTTGATAAAACCACTCCGTCCTTTACTATTACAGCACCGATAGGCACTTCGTCTTTTAAGACTGCCTTCATCGCCTGCTTTATTGCCATTTTCATAAATTTTTCTTGCATATTAACTCCGTTAAAGTTTGAACGCTAGCGTCTATCACGCCCTTATTTTCTTTGTATATTTGGTCTAAATGCTCTTTAGTTATTGGGTGAGATAAACTATCACTACCCACTTCTATGGTAAGAGCAGGAATTTTTAATTTCTGAATACACCAATCCTTATATCCACCTGCCGAATTAGGCGTACTTTTGATAGCGTAACCAGTCGCATCGGACACGCTTTTTGCAAACAAATAGTCCCTTTTCTTACGCTTTTCGTCTTGAAAAAACTCGTAATAAATTTCTTGACCTTTTGAGTGATAACTTATTGTTGCATGTGGTTTTATACTAAGTGTAAAATCCCTAATAGCCCTTGTTTCTGGCTCGCAAAAGGCATATTCGCCCACGTAATTTTGGCTTGCTTTGCAAAAGACGTTTTGCTCTCCACTCCCAAAATTTGCGTCAAAATTGACGTTTAAGTCCACGCCGTTAGCGTTTGCTTTATAAAGTGGATTTTGCTCTAACGCTATCTTCACGCCGTCGGGATTTAACATAGGCAAGAAATATACGCTCGCTTTACTTTTTGAGTTTTTATAATCTTCAATCAGTTTTATTGCTAGATAAGAAGTTATATATTCTCTAGCGTGTATGGAAAACTGAACAATTAGTTTTGGCTTTTCAGCCTTCTTAACTGCAAGATAGTAAATCGGTCTATTATTTACGCTCCTACCTATTATACCCTTTTCGCCCTTAAAGGCATTATAATAATTTTCAACCTTATCTAAAATATCCATACATAATTGTATGCATTATTTATGATATCCACTACCTGTAATAATGGAAAACGCCCTATAAATTTGTTCTGAAAGCATTAACCTAAACAAAGTATGTGGAAAGGTCATATCCGAAAAAGACAACAGTTTATCAGCACGACTTTTTACCCTATCGCTAAGCCCGTAAGAACCACCGATAACGAAGGTTATAACCCCGTTTCCACCATCTATAAGCGATTTGATTTGATTAGCAAACTTTTGGCTATCGGTTTTAGTACCTTCTATCGCCATAGCAAAAACGTAACCTTTTAAGTGTGGTAAAATTCTATCGGCTTCTTTTTCTTTTATCGTTTGTATTAAAGCATTATCAACCTTTGTAAAATTTTCTTCGCTCACTTCAATAATCGAAAAATCTGCAAACTTGCCCATGCGTTTTGCATATTCATTTATACCTTCTGAAAAGTATTTTTCTTTAACTTTTCCAACAACGACTAAATTTACCTTAACCATACTTCCCCTTATGCGAATAAATTACCTAGCATAATTATCAAACACATGCCAATTCCAAAAAGCCCGAAAGGTAAATAAAAGAACTTAACACCCTTTTTTGGAACTTGTTGTTCTTGCCCTTTTAGTCCAAAATAACTAATCAAAAAGTAGCCGATAAGAGCAAGTAATCCTAGCGCAATCAACAAAGCGTTAGTCAAATCCACGTTCACTTTTAGATAAGTTAATAGTAAAATTGAAAAATTGTTTATAAAATGCGCAATTATGCAAGGAATAACGCTCTTTGCAACAATCGCTAATAAGCAAAAGGCAACTCCGTAAATAAATTGATATACAAACTGTGATACTGAACAGTGGTACAATGCAAAGCATAAACCAACTGTAAATATTCTCACGAGTAAATTTTCGCCTTTTAGCGAGTTTAAAAGTATTCCCCTAAATAGCAATTCTTCAAAAACGGCGGGAAGTAGCGCTATCGTAACCGAGAAAAAGATTAACTCAAATGGGTTATTTAGTGGAATATTTGGCGAAGCAAGGTTTAGCCCTATTCCACCCAAAAATTGAGCGAAAAGCACGTTGACAAAGCCAAGTCCTAAAAACATACCAACCGATAGTAATATTGCAGTTAATAGGTGTAGTTTATTAAATTTATTAAGGCTTAAAACACTAATCGAACGGTTTTTAACTTTTATTTGATAAACGATAACCAAAATCAAAGCGAGTGGCGAAACGAGAGAGTTTACAGCCACGAATAAAGTGCTATTACTATCGGTAAAAGCCAATAAAATAGCTTGAACAAAAAAGGCTAATACGATATAGCCGACCATTAAAATTGCAAACGACAACCCACCGTCCGTTTGCATGAGTGGATAAGTTTGTGTTTTGCTTTTTTTCATAACTTTATTTTACAATATTTTTGATAATTAGTAAATCAAAATTTAAGTTCATATTTATAAATACAAGCTTAATACAAAAAAATTATGCCTTGCAAGAACTTGCAAGGCATATTTATTAACCTCTTGGTGAGTAGTTTGGTGATTCTTTCGTGATTGAAATATCGTGTGGGTGAGATTCAACGAGTGATGCGCTAGAAATCTTAACGAACTGAGCGTTCTTTCTCAAATCGTCAATAGTGTGCGCCCCACAATATCCCATACCTGCACGAATACCACCGCACATTTGGAATACGATATCAGATAATGCTCCACGGTAAGGAACTCTACCTTCAACCCCTTCAGGAACGAGTTTTTTAGCATTTTCTTGGAAGTATCTATCCTTGCTACCACAAGCCATAGCAGGGAGAGAACCCATACCCCTATACACTTTGAAACTTCTTCCTTGATAAATTTCTATTTCGCCTGGGCTTTCGAGAGTACCTGCAAGCATACTACCTATCATAACGGCAGCAGCGCCACCACCTATAGCCTTAGTTATATCGCCACTGTATTTAATACCACCGTCGGCAATAACCTTTTTGCCAAATTTATCAGCACGTTCAGCGCAGTCCATAACTGCAGTTAATTGTGGAACGCCAATACCTGCAACTATTCTAGTCGTACAAATAGAACCAGGACCGATACCAACTTTAACTATGTCAGCCCCTGCTTCAATCAAGGCTTGAGTTGCATCAGCCGTTGCGACGTTACCTGCAATAACAGGAAGATTTGGATAAACTTCTTTAATCTTTGAAACCATCTTAAGAATATTTTGAGAATGGCCGTGAGCAGAGTCAACTACTATGATATCAACTTTTGCTTTAACTAGAGCGTCTACTCTTTCTAAAGTATTAACCGAAACGCCAACTGCAGCACCAACTAAAAGTCTACCGTTCTTATCTTTTGCTGAGTTTGGATATTGAATTGCCTTTTCAATGTCCTTAATAGTGATAAGACCTTTCAAGTATCCCTTATCGTCAACGATAGGCAATTTTTCGATTCTATGTTTACCGAGAATTTTTTGTGCTTCTTCAAGCGAAGTGCCAACGGGCGCCGTTACCAAATTATTCTTGGTCATTATATTTTCAATAGGTTGAGTGAAATTACTTTCAAAACGCAAATCTCTGTTAGTTAAGATGCCCACCAACTTGCCGTCTTTAGTAATAGGAACACCGCTAATGCGATATTTTTCCATAAGCGCAAGCGCATCTGTAACAGGATTTTCAGGTTCTAAAAAGAAAGGGTCTGTAATAACGCCGTGTTCACTTCTCTTTACCCTATCGACGTTTTGCGCTTGTTCATCAATAGACATATTCTTATGAATAATACCAATACCACCTTCTCTAGCCATAGCGATAGCAAGGCGAGATTCGGTAACCGTATCCATAGCAGCCGACATCAACGGAATGTTTAATTTTACACCTGGTGTCAAAACCGTCGATAAATCAACGTTAGCAGGAATAATGTCACTTGCTTGAGGAACTAGCAATACGTCGTCAAAAGTTAAGCCTTCTTTAATAATTTTACCCATGTTTATCTCCTTATATGATTTTTCCTAATTTAATGTGTTTAAGATTTTTATGTATTGTAAATCTTTATTTCTATATTCTTTTTGCTCGTTATTTTTACATCTTGCATCTTTAATTGCCTTTTCAACTTGAGCAGTTTGTTCATCAGTAAACTTAAAGCGATACTCGTCTAATAGCGTACTTAGAGGATTGAATTTAGTATATCCGTTAGTTTTTACAAACTCGTTTGCAACTTCTAACGCCTTATCGAATTTTTCATTTTTATATAGCACGCTTGCATAATAACCATAATAATATTCTTTGGTAGTTAGTTCGTAATCATCTTTACCCAAGTTCTCCCTATCCGAAGCCAAACAAAAAGTATTAAAATCTTCCCTAGCGATAAGCATATCCAAATATTTTTCTTGACGTAAACTATCTTGGTTTGCGTAAGTCTTATCAACGATATCGATTAAATCTTGAATATCGTCAGTTTTTTCATAATTCATTTGATATAAAAAAATGGACGCATTGTTTGCCCCCAAATTATCAAAAATATCCGCAACGGTTTTAGGCGTTAAAATAGATAACACACCAAAAACAATCGCCAATAAACTAACGATTGATGCAAGTGTAATCGCTACTGTCTTAGTAATCAAATTTTTCATAATACTTCTCTATCCTAAAATATATATTTTTATTATTTTAGCAAAGATTAAAATAAAAATCAATTCTTTAAGCGCAAAATTTTATAATTCATAGAATTACTTTTATTTTTTTCTCATAAAATTAGGTATATTAGGAGGAATTATGAAAAAATTCAAGTTATCAATAGCACTTATAACGCTATCTCTATTTATCCTAGCCACCTTTAGTGGTTGCGAAAAGCCTATCGACCTATCCGAATATCTCACCGAATTAAAATACCAAAGTTACGCAAACCAAGATTGCGAATACGTGATAAAGGCAAATTACGGTTTTATTGAAGATAACCACGTAACCGACGGCAAAGTTGGTAAAAAGACAAATTTACTAACTTTTAAATTGCTAGATAGACAAACGGACAACGTCACTTACACGGTAAGTTTAGATTTTAACGGCGTAAACTACAAATCAAATTTTAAGTTAAGTCCCGTTTCGCACTCTCTTGTTGCCGTTATCGAAATAAACGACTTTAACTTAAACGAGTTTGAAATCACACTATCTCACTCTTCTGAAAACGTAAAAACCACTTTGACTTCTATTTTGCCTGAAAACACCATAACCTACAAGCAGGCCCTAACTCATTTACAAACCCAACAATCGCAACTGATAGCCTCTTATATCGACCAGGACGGGCGTTTCAACGGCGAAATTGCGGCTAGAATTTTAGTTAAAGACGAGCATCCTTATTGGTATATCGGATTATGTGATAAAGACGGTAATTTAAAGGCGCTTTTGATAGACGGCTTCAATGGAGAAATTTTGGCAATTAGACAAATATTTTAAATACGTTTAATATTAGCAAACGACTTCTTTTTACCTTGCTTTATAAAATATGAAAAAAGGTTGCATTTTTCAAAAGCATATGCTATAATAGTTTAATGTAAATTTTTGTCTACAAAAGGAGATTTTGTTTATGGACCTTTTAGCCTTTATTTTGTATTTTGCGCTAATTCTTGCCGTAGGGCTTTACTTTTTCTTCCGTTCTAAAAACAATGGCGAAAAAGAATACTTTTTAGGTGGTCGCTCTATGGGCCCTTGGGTAACAGCTATGAGCGCCCAAGCATCTGATATGTCCGGCTGGCTTTTAATGGGTTTCCCTGGTAGTATTATTGCTCTCGGTATGGGACAAGTTTGGATCGGTATAGGTCTTGCACTTGGCACTGCCGCTAACTGGATTTTAGTCGCAAATCGCTTACGCCGTTTTTCAAGAGCGTCTGGCGATGCTATCACCCTTCCACAATACTTGACAAATCGTTTTGCTTCAAAGAGCCCTTTACTTAAAATTATTTGCGCAATTATCTTTTTAATTAGTTTTACCATTTACGTAGCTTCGGCTTTCGTTGCAGGTAAAAACGTTATGTGCGCAGTTATACCTGGACTTGACAATCAACCTATGCTAGCTATGGGTATATTTGCGCTTTTGATTTTAGCGTACACTTTCTTAGGTGGTTATAAAGCAGTTTGTTGGACGGACTTCTTCCAAGGCATCTTGATGTTAATCGCGCTACTCGCAGTCCCTATTTTGATGTCCATAACAGGTTCTTTTGATCCTTCTTATAGCGGTGCATTTGTAGAAGGCGTTAAGCCTTTTGGTTCTAATCCTTTCGCCGCTTCTTGGCAAGAAATAGCGACGGGGCTTGGTTGGGGACTAGGATATTTCGGTATGCCACACATCTTAGTTCGTTTTATGGCTATTAAGAAACCATCTATGATTAAAAAATCAGCGTCAGTTGCAATTATTTGGGTTGTTTTAACTTTAGGTGCTGCTATTGCTATCGCAATTCTAGGTAGAACTTTTATTTTTAGCGATGGTTCTTCGCTTGCAGAAATTCTTCTTCCTTCTGGCGATCAACAAAACATATTTATAGTGGTTGTACAAAAAATCTTCCCACCGTTTGTGGTTGGTCTTTTGCTCGCCGCAATTATTGCAGCCGCTATGTCAACGGCGGACTCTCAACTTCTCGTTGCTTCGTCTTCGTTTACTAGCGACATTTATAAACCACTATTACGCAAAGACAAATCTTCGGATCGCGAAGTTTTATGGGTTGGCCGTATAGTCGTTCTTATCGTTGCAGTCGTTGCATTCGTTATTGCAGCTTCTGGCGTAAGCAACAAAGATAGTTGGGCAAACAGTATTATGAGTATGGTTGAAAACGCTTGGGGATTATTTGGTGCTTCGTTTGGACCTGTCGTAATTCTATCACTATTCTGGAAAAGACTTAACTATTCGGGCGCTGTCGCAGGAATTATCGCTGGCGCAGTAGTAGATATCGTTTGGCTACTAACTCTTACTAGTACCACGGGTGTTTATGAAATCATCCCTGGATTTGTAATAGGTTTAATTGCAGCTATCGTAGTTTCACTTTGTACTAAAGCACCTTCAGAAGAAGTCAACGCTATTTTCGCTTCGGCAACTGACCCTTCTATCGACGACTAATAAGACGATAAATATTTAGCGATATAAAAAACGGCGATTGAAAAATCGCCGTTTTTTGTTTTTTATAAATCTAATTTCTTATTCTTCAACCATATATACCTTTTTCATAACGATAGGCTCTACCGGCACGTCGTCGTAATAAGACCAACTTTTAGTAGCAACAGTTGAAATATCGATAGCAACTTGTAAACTTTCTTCATCAGTCACTCTACCGAAAGCAGCGTATTGAGCATCTAGGTATGCTTGATCATCAACGCAAATAAAGAATTGTGACGATGCAGAGTCAGGTATTATAGTTCTAGCCATAGAAATAACGCCTGGTGCATGATGAAGGTCGTTCTTAACGCCGTTAGTAGCAAATTCACCCAAAATAGTTCTTGGAGCTTTTTTCTCTTTTAAGCCGTCGTCGTAAACGAATCCACCACCTTGAATCATAAATCCAGGGATAACCCTATGGAAACACAATCCGTCGTAAAAACCACTTTTAACAAGGTCGATAAAATTTTCGACCGTTATAGGTGCGTGTTCTGGAAGAAGTTCAAGATTTATCTTTCTTCCGTCTTCAAATTCCATACAAACTTTTTTCATAATTAAATCCTTAAAACTTATTTTTTTACGTTAAAGTTATCTTTTAGCGAAACTATTTCGCTTAAAATTTCCTTATCCTTAACTTTCAATCTCTTAAAGTAACCCGTTCTAATAAATTGATAGCTAGCGTTTTCATCGTTTTCAAAGATATAAGGCTCTACCTTACCATTAAATATTTTAACGCTTTCTTTATTCATTCTTTCCGAGAAATCTTGACCAGGGTACTCTTCATCGTTAAGTAAATGTCCGTATTTACGAATTTCAACGTCCACAGCTGTGTCGGCGTTAACCCATTGAATAACGCCCTTACACTTAACGCCCGAAATATCGTTACCACTCTTACTGTTTTCAACAAAAGAACAAAGAAGTTCCTTTACTTGACCGTCGTCGCCAAGTACCACTTGGTCACACTTGATAATATACGCACCCTTTAAGCGAACGTATCCGTCAGGCTTAAGTCTAAAGTATTTTGGTGGTGGGTTAAGCGAGAAATCGTCGGCATCTATATATATATGCTTTGAGAACTCGATATTTCTATTTCTCTTAACTTCTTCGTTAGGATTGATTTCAAATTCTGCGTTTTCAGTTTTTCCATCAGGGTAATTAGTAATAGTCACCTTTAACGGCGTTAAAACAGCCATAGCACGTTCGGCGTGAATATTTAAATATTCTCTAATGCACGCTTCAAGATAACTTATTTGAACTTCAGAATTAGCCTTGCTAATACCGATTCTAGCGCAAAAATCCTTTAATGCTTCGGCAGGGATACCACGATTTCTTAAACCTGTTAAGGTAGGCATTCTAGGGTCGTCCCACCCTTCAACCGAGCCGTCTTCAACCAACTTTTTAAGATATCTTTTACTCATAACGAGATTGGTCACGTTAAGACGAGCGAACTCAATTTGTCTTGGTTTATTCTTAAAGCCTAGAGTAATACCAACCCAGTCGTAAAGTGGTCTATGGTCCTCAAACTCAAGCGTACAAAGCGAGTGGGTCACCCCTTGCATATAGTCGCAAATAGGATGCGCAAAGTCGTACATAGGATAAATGCACCACTTATCGCCCGTGCGATAATGCGTTTCACGAAGTATTCTATAAATAACGGGATCACGCATATTGATATTAGGCGAAGCCATATCTATTTTTGCCCTTAAACACTTTTCGCCGTCCTTAAACTTGCCTGCACGCATATCTGCAAATAAAGCAAGGTTTTCTTGAACGCTTCTATTTCTATAAGGGCTTTCCTTACCAGGTTCGGTTAAAGTTCCACGGTTAGCAGAAATTTCTTCAGGGGTCATATCGCAAACGTAAGCGTTGCCCATTTCAATTTCTTTAACTGCGAAATTATAAATATCTTCATAATAATCGGAAGCGTGAGTAATTTTATCATACTCAAAGCCAAGCCATTCAATGTCTTTTTTTATAGCCTCTTCAAACTCTTCCTTTTCTTTACTTGGGTTAGTATCGTCTAAGAACAAATTACATTTGCCGTTATATTTTTCTTTAACGCCAAAGTTTAAGCACAAAGATTTTGCATGACCTATATGCAAATATCCGTTAGGTTCAGGTGGGAATCTAGTTTGTATGCTAGTCACCTTTCCACTTTCTAATTCTTCGTTTATAATTTGTTCAATAAAATTAGTTGCTTCAACCATAGTGACACCTTCTAAACAAAATATGGAATAATTATAACATAAAATTAAAAAATAAAAAAGCAAAATAAATAAGAAAACCCATATTGAAGTAATGTTTTTTATTTTCCCTACTAAATTACCAATAACTACTCCATAAAAAATGTGCAAAATGCAACAAAGTAGTTATAAGTTGCAATAACTTTGTAAAAATTATGCAGTATAATTAAACTATAAAAATAAAAAAGAAAAACTAAAGGCAACTACACGGTTATAGGATTACTTATATGAAATGGTTTTATTTAACTATAATGCCACTGCTTTCGGCGTTTAAGGTCACTTCTCAAGGCTATTTTTCAAAAGGCAAGTTAAACAGCACTGCAGATATGCTAAAATTCACGGGATATATGTCCTTATTTTCAGCAATATCACTAATAATTTTTACCGTGAGAGAAGTGCCGTCTTTTGAAACTGTAATATACGCTCTTTTTCTTGCTATTTCAAGCGTTTCATATCAATCTCTTTATACTAAAGCGTTTACTTTAGGGCCTATATCTCTTTCTTCTACGATAGTTAGTTTTTCAATCGTTATTTCTATAATTTTTTCTATCGTCGCTTATAACGAGCCTGTCACGGTATTTAAAATAGTAGGTTTTGTATTGATGGTTTTTTCTCTTATATTAACGCCGGCAAAACAATCTAGCAACACAAAAACTTCTTTTAAGTGGCTTTTATTTTGCTTTTTAACCATTATTGCAACGGGAATGTATAATATCGTTCAAATAGTCTTTTCACACAGCGACTTTTCAAACGAAAAATCGGCTTTAATTGCGACTTCTTACATTTTTGCATCAGCCATTTCTTTTATAATCATACCGTTTATTAAAGGCAAACAACCTTTATACAAAACCGATAAAAAATTAGCGATATTTTTACCGTTAATGGGATTATCGTTGGGGTTATATTACCTATTCAACCTTTCTGCATTAGAACTCTTCCCCGCATCTGAATTTCTACCTTCATTATCGGCACTATGTCTTTTATGCACAATATTGATATCTTGCATATTGTTAAAAGAAAGGCTTACAATAAAACAAATATTCGGCGTTATATCAACTATTTTATCAGTAGTTTTCTTAAACCTATAAATATTTACAACCTAACAAATATAATCAATATCGTGGCTTGAAATAAATTCGAGCCACGTTTTTTACTTGACTAAATTTTTTATATAATGTACAATAACTAATGAAATTTTTAAAAATACTATAAGGAACTGTATTATGGAAGAAAAAAACATGAGTGCAACCATGGAAAAAATCGTTAACCTTTGTAAAAATAGGGGTTTCATTTTCCCTGGCAGTGAAATTTACGGTGGACTTGCAAACACTTGGGACTACGGTCCTTTAGGCGTTGAACTTAAAAACAATATCAAGCGTGCTTGGTGGCAAAAGTTTGTTACTGAAAACAAACTTAACGTAGGTTTAGACGCCGCTATTTTAATGAACCCACAAACTTGGGTAGCATCAGGACACTTGGCAGGCTTTTCTGATCCACTTATGGACTGTAAAGAATGTCACGAAAGATTTAGGGCTGATAAACTTATTGAAGACTGGGTTCAAGAAAATAATTTCACCCTTCCAAAGCCAATAGACGCTTTCTCTCACCAAGAGATGAAAGACTTCGTTGAAGAACACAATATCCCATGCCCTACTTGTAAAAAACACAACTTTACCGATATTCGTCAATTCAACTTAATGTTCAAAACTTTCCAAGGCGTAACTGAAGATGCAAAAAATACCGTGTACCTTCGTCCAGAAACTGCACAAGGTATTTTCACCAACTTCGTTAACGTTCAAAGAACGACTAGAAAGAAAATCCCTTTCGGTATTGCTCAAATAGGAAAATCGTTTAGAAACGAAATTACCCCTGGTAACTTTATTTTCCGTGTTCGTGAATTTGAACAAATGGAACTTGAATTCTTCTGTCAACCTGGTACTGATTTAGAATGGTTTAGTTATTGGCGTTCTTTCTGCCACAACTGGCTATTGTCTTTAGGTATTAAGGACGAAAGATTAAGACTTCGTGATCACGATCCAGAAGAACTTTGCTTCTACTCTAAAGCGACCACCGACTTTGAATACTTATTCCCATTCGGTTGGGGCGAACTTTGGGGGGTTGCCGATAGAACTGACTACGACCTTACCCAACACAAGAATACTTCTAATAAAGACTTATCTTACTTCGACCAAGAAACGGGCGAAAGATATATACCTTACGTAGTAGAACCAAGCTTAGGTGTTGAAAGAACTGTTCTTGCAATACTTTGCAACGCTTACGACGAAGAAGTAGTTGATAGCGAAAAGAACGACGTTAGAACGGTTTTAAGACTTCACCCTACCCTTGCTCCTTTCAAAGCTGCAGTATTGCCACTTTCTAAAAAGTTATCGGAAAAGGCTGATGAAGTTTATAGCGATTTAATCAAGTCCTTTCCTGTTGATTACGACGAATCGGGCTCAATCGGTAAACGTTATCGCCGTCAAGACGAAATCGGTACTCCTTTCTGTATCACTATCGATTTTGATACTTTGGAAAATGATACCGTTACTATTCGTGATAGAGATACTATGGAACAAGTTAGACTCCCTATTGCTGAATTGAAGAACTACGTTTTAGATAAAATCGTATTTTAATTAAAATCAAACCTATTAAAAGCACTTGCAGTCATTGCAAGTGCTTTTTTAAGTTAAAGATTTGAACGCATATTTTTAATGCGATAAAAAAAATGAAAAATATTTAATTACTCTAATATCAAATATTATTTATTCTATTGACAAAATATGGAATATTTAATATAATTAGTGTACAAAATATAATAAAAAGATAAGGAGTTCAATATGAATTTAAAAGGCACTAAAACTGAAAAGAATTTATTAGAAGCATTTGCAGGCGAATCACAAGCACGCAACAAATACACTTATTATGCTTCAAAAGCAAAAAAAGAAGGATATGAACAAATTGCAGCATTGTTTTTAGAAACTGCTGACAACGAAAAAGAACACGCTAAAATTTGGTTCAAACTTTTACACAACGGTATGCCATCTACGATAGAAAATCTTAAAGATGCAGCTGCTGGTGAAAACGGCGAATGGACTGAAATGTATGCAAGAATGGCAAAAGAAGCAAAAGAAGAAGGTTTTGATGATATTGCTAGACTTTTTGCAGGTGTTGCAGCAATTGAAAAAGAACACGAAGAAAGATATCTTGCCCTTCTAAAGAATCTCGAAGATGGAAAAGTGTTTAAGAAAGACCAAAAATGCGTTTGGATTTGCAGAAACTGTGGCCATATCATTGATAATGACTCAGCTCCTGAAAAATGCCCTATTTGCGACCATCCAAAAGCATATTTCCAACTAAGAGTTATCAATTACTAATATCAATGAAATTTAAAATTAAAATTGCCTAACCGATTGGTTAGGCAATTTTTTATTATAGTTTTTTGTATTGTTATGCGAATTTTAAGCCACTAGTTTAGCATAATACGCTGCCACTATTCCCGATACTTCATAGAATAAAAATACGGTAGCAACGATAGTCAATATAAGAGCGATTAAACCACCTCTACTAGCGCTTGCGGCTTTTAGTGGATATTCATCCTTCCAAACCATATATAAAATTAATGCGGCGAAAGGAACTAGGAAACACACTAAAGAGATACCAAAACTAGAGTAATCGTTTCTATAATCGTCGTATCTTTGAACTTGTTGAACAGGTTTAGCTTGTTTAACTTCCTTTTCTTCTTTCTTTTTAGTCTCAACTTGCTTTTCTTCTACGTATAAATCCTTACTTCCACAAAACGGACATTCTTCTCTATTTTTTGGAACAAATTCGCCACAGTTTTTACAATACATACTTCTTCTCCATTGTTTTTTAATATTATACCAATCAATGATTTTAGTGTCAAGTGTTTTTTAGATCAAATTAAATATAGCAGTCATAAAAAATCAAAACTGCCCAATTTTTAACAAATTTTATCTTAAAAACAAACTCTACTTAACTTTAGAAAACACTTAACTCAAATTAAGCAGGTGTCCAACCCATTTTTTGACCAGACAAAATGTGTATATGCAAGTGGAACACAGTTTGTCCTGCGTCGTCGCCTTGGTTAATAACGAGCCTATAACCGTTTTCTAGTTGCAATTCTTTTTGAAGTTTAGGAATAGTTAAAAAGCATTGTCTTAACATTTCGCTTTGTTCTTCGGTCATATCGGCAAGCAACTTAAAGTGGCTTTTTGGTATAGCCAAAAAATGATTTTTTGCTTTTGGATCGATATCCTTAATGACAATCATATTTTTGTCTTCATACATTTTAGTACAAGGGATTTCACCCTTAATAATCTTACAAAACAAACAGTTTTCCATAATATTTTCTCCTTTTCATATTTCTAACGGACGACAACTGCTTTGGCTCCGTCTAAATACGGTTCAATAATTTTTACTTTATTAAATTCTTTATCGCAACAAAAGTCCTTAACGTAAACTCTTAAATAGTTTTCAGTATACCCCGTTGCGTATCCGTCCTTCTGGTCTTCAAACAAAAAGTATGCTTCTTTACCCACCATAGAAAGAGCAAAATCATTTTTGCACTTTGCCTTTAATTCCAACAGTTTATCAAGCCTTTGCTTTTTAACTTCAGACGATAAATCTTGCATTTTACTAGCCACAGTCCCACTTCTAGGGCTGAACGGGAAGGGGTGAATATCGCTAAATCTAACTTGTTCGACAAGTGCGCAAGTATCTTTAAAATCCCCTTCGGTTTCGGTTGGAAAACCGACTATGATATCGGTAGTAATACAAGGATTTTCAAAATATTTTCTAATTAAATTTACCTTATCGATATATTCTTCTCTAGTATAGTGTCTATTCATCTTTTTAAGCACGCTATTTGAGCCCGACTGCAAAGAAAGATGAAAATGTGGCGCAAAGTTTTTTAAGTTCTTAACTGCCGACAAAAACTCGTCGTCAATGACGTTTACCTCTAGTGAGCCTAGCCTTATTCTAGTATCAACGTCTTTTAATTCCCTCATCAAGTGCTTGAGTTTCAAACCGTTAAAGTCGTAAGCCGATAAATTTATGCCGTTTATAACGGCTTCTTTAGGCTTAATCATTTCAATTTCGGCTATAACACTCTTAGGATCTCTCGCCCTACATCTTCCACGAAGGTAAGGAATTATACAATAACTGCAAAAATTATTGCAACCGTCTTGAACTTTAATATAAGCCCGAGTTCTTAAGGATTTAGTAGATAAAAGCTCTTCAAACTTATCTGTTTGCTCGGCAATTTTTTCGCCCTTTTCATTTAGCATCGATAATATTTGGTTTTTATTAAACACGCCCGTCACTAAAAAATCGTCCGCCTTAGACGAAAATTGTTTAGGATTTTTTTGAACTGCGCAACCCGTAAAGATAATCTTTGCATCTTTTGAAAGTTTTCTAATTCTGCTTGCCATTTGCCTAGATTTCTTTTCAGCCTCTGCCGTCACTGCGCAAGTATTGACTATGTAAAGGTCGGCGGGAACGAGTTTATCACTAACTTCATATCCCAAATCGCAAAGACCACTTATTAAAGAATCGCTCTCGCACTCGTTAACCTTGCAACCGAGAGTAAAAACTACGGCTTTCATAACGAATTTCCTTTTTTTAAGACGAGAACACTCCACTCGCCCTTAATCTTTTGTTCAACAAACTCAAATCCAGCATCACGGTATGCCTTTTTAACGGCATCTAACCTTTCGACCAAAATACCACTTAAAATAATCACGCCGTTATCCAAAAGGTTTTTACCTATATGTGGAGCAAAGAAAATCAAAACTTCAGCCATGATATTACAAACGATAACTTCGCCCTTAACGGTATTATCATCTAATAGATTTTTTAATAATACCACGCCGTTGTTAACGCCGTTAAGTTTCATATTATGCTCGGTTGCAGTAATTGCGCATTCGTCAATATCGGTCATAACGACCTTTTTAGCGCCGAGTTTACTAGCCGAAATACCGAGTATTCCACTACCACACCCAACGTCTAACACCGTATCGTCTTTATCAACGTATTTAGCAAGCATTTCCACGCACATAGAAGTGGTTTCGTGCTCGCCCGTGCCGAACGCCATGTTGGAGTCTAATAAAATCTTTATCTCGTCTTGAGTTTGTTTATAATCTATCCATTCTGGAACTATTACGACCTTGCCGATATGTATAGGCTTAAAATGTTCCTTCCATTGTTCACGCCAAAGGTCGCCGTCAATCTCCCTTTTAATAGTTTCTAACGAGCCAAGGTCAAGGGGGCTATTTTGTTTTAATGCAATTAAAGCTTTTTCAACGTCCGATATCTTTTGATTTGCAACGTCAACAGGAAAATACGCTTTAACAAGTACGGTCTTATCAGCCTTAAATATATTTTCATCAGCGTAATCCCACGCCCTACCGTCTTTTGCAAGGGCAATAACGTCCTCAACGTCGTTTATAACGACGCCTAAGTCCGTATATTCCCATAATAAATCGCTGATTAGGTCGCCACCTATATGAGTTGTTGATATCGTTAACTCTATAAATTTATTCAATATTTTTTCCTTCCGTTTTTTATAGTTAAACTTATTTACCGTATGGATTTTGACCATACATAGTTTCCAAATTATCTTTGTACTGTTTCATTCTAGAACATTGTTTAATATCAGTACTCTTTTCCAATTCTTCTAAAATTTTCTTTTGTTCTTTAGTAATTCTGGTTGGTACTTCAACAACCACTTCTATATATAAGTCACCTATACCACGGTTTGTTTTAATACCCTTGCCACGAACGAAAAATACTTTACCACTTTGCGTACCTTCAGGTATGGTATAGTCCAAAGTTTCATCTATTAGTGGAACTTTAACTTTTCCACCCAAAGTTGCCGTTCTAAAACTTATAGGCACTTGAACGTAAAGGTCGAAATTCTTACGCTTAAAGATTTTGCTTGGCTCAACCTTAATGACTATAATAAGGTCACCTGCAGGTCCACCGTTAGTGCTTGCTTGTCCAAACCCAACCTTTCTTATATAACTGCCCGTATCTGCGCCAGCAGGAATATCTAAAGTCACTTTAGTGCTTGCCCTAGAATATCCTTTGCCGTTACACTCTTTACAGTTTTCTAAAATCTTTTTACCCGTACCCTTACACTCGTCACAAGGCTTAACGCTTACCGAACGGAAAAATCCGTTACTTGAAGTGTATTGAACTTGTCCCGTTCCACCACACTTTTCACAAGTTTTATAAGCCGTACCACCCTTAGCGCCCGTGCCTTTACATGCGGCGCACGGCTCGTTACGAGTATATACGACTTCCCTACGACAGCCTTTAGCAGCATCGAGAAAGCTCATAGAAATCTCAACGGTTACGTCATCGCCTTTAGTTTTGGTTTGAGCCCTTGATCTGCCCCCACCAAATCCACCGAATATATCGCCAAAAATATCGCCAAAGTCACTAAAGCCACCAAATCCACCGTTACCGCCGAACCCACCAAAACCTGCATTACCATCAGCCGAGCCAAAAGTATCGTAATTTTTTCTTTTCTTTTCATCCGATAATACTTCGTTAGCTTCGTTTATTTCCTTAAACTTCTCAGCGCATTGTGGGTCGTTTGGATGAAGGTCTGGGTGATACTTTTTAACTAACGTCCTATATGCCTTTTTAATATCGTCTTGTGTAGCGTCTTTACTAACCCCAAGAATTTCATAATAATCTTTTGCCATAAAATTTTCCTTTAATTAAACTACTAAGTCCTTTTCTATATCTTCTATCTTTTTATCTTCATCGACGTTATTAGGTTGTTGTCCATTATCATTTTTTTGTCTTTTATAAAATCTAGCAAGCCCTATCAAGCCTGAAACCGTACCTGTTGAGTCGCAAATTAAAGCGAGTAGGGTTGCCGGCATTTTTGAAATGCTGTTTGCAAGCCAAAACGCCATATTTAATATTGCAAAATATCTATACGATTTTTCATCTATAACAAAATATGCAAGAGCGCCGAAAATACTACCGAATAATGGGAACACGTCGTGCCAATTTTTAAGTCCGTATGCACACACTGCAAATTGTAGTCCTAAAAATAGCACTAGCCACCATTTACTTCTCGCCCATTTATGATTGTCCTTTTGCATAAACACTAAGGCCTGAATCATACCCACGACGTTTGCAAACGAACTGACTATTTGACCTTGCAAAATAAAATACAACGCCCAACAAGTGCTTGCAATAGAACAAATAATCATTCTAGTCGCTCTTTTTTGAATTGATACTCGCTAACTTTTGTTAGAATTGCCAAAACGCCAAAAGTATTAAACAAAATAACGTACCAAATTCCCATATTGGTACTTAGAAACTGCACCATATTATCAAATACAGTAATTGAAGACAGCAAATTTATCATAATTTTTTCCTTTTAATAATCACTCGCCGTTGGCGTTTTTCGGCTTATTAAAGACGTTAAACCTTAAAATCGAAACTAAAACCGATATGGTAGCGAACGCATCGTTTGCAAGGGCTATTCCATACTGATGGAATATACTGTTTAACAACCAACACACCAAAGAAACAAACGAAAAATAGCGATAGATTTTATCGTTAAGCGAATAGTAAGCGATAACACCGAACAGTCCTGCCGAAATTGCGAACACGTCTATCCAATTTTCATAACCGTATATACAGTTAACAACGGTTAAGCCTATAAATAAATATAACCACCAAGGCTTGTTTGCCCATTTATGTTTTCCACGTTGCATAAACACGAAATTGCTACTCATTGCAATAACCGAAGAAATGGTACTTGCATAACTACCCTTTAAGAAAAAATAAAATAGCCAACAAATATTGCCACCCATTGCTAAAATTATTCTCGTATTTCTTTTCTTTAACTGAAATTCTACTATTTTTAACACGACGGCAATCAAGCCGAAAAAGTTAGCAAATGAAATATCAGTAACGTCATTTATAATGTTTGCAAAAAAAGATTGCAACATCAATGTATATAAATTCATTTTTTTATCCTAAATTAGTTTTTCTTTTTTCAAGCACAAACTGAAAGACAGTATTTTGCCTTTCAGTTATGCTAAAAAAATATTTAATTTACGGTTTTAATTATTGATGGAATTCGGTATCCCCTGCGCCTGCGCCACCGTCAGCGTTTGGATCGCCGTTAGGGTTTACGTTTTGATAAACTTTACCGAAGATTTCTTGAGAAACGTTAGAAAGTTTTTCAGTTGCGCTAACTATTCTATCGTTATCGTTGCTTTCAAGTTCGGTCTTAGCAAGTTTAACTTCTTCTTCGAGTTTTGCCTTATCTTCTTCCGAGATCTTGTCGCCCAAATCTTTGATAGATTTTTCAATCGTGAAAATCAATCCGTCTAACTTATTGTGATTTTCAACAACTTCTTTTCTCTTCTTATCTTCTTCTTCGTATTGTTTTGCTTCGTTTACAGCCTTGTCGATATCAGCGTCCGAAAGATTTGACGAAGAAGTAATAGTAATGTTTTGAGATTTACCCGTACCCATATCTTTTGCCGAAACGTTAACGATACCGTTAGCATCGATATCGAAAGTAACTTCGATTTGTGGCACTCCACGTGGAGCAGGAGCAATTCCTGAAAGTTGGAAGTTTCCTAAAGTCTTGTTGTCTTTAGCAAATTCTCTTTCGCCTTGTAAAATATGAATATCAACGGCAGTTTGGTTATCAGCAGCAGTTGAGAACACTTGAGATTTCTTTACAGGGATAGTGGTATTTCTTTCGATAAGTTTTGTGCAAACACCACCTAAAGTTTCAATACCGAGTGACAATGGCGTTACGTCTAAAAGAAGAACGTCCTTAACTTCGCCAGATAGTACGCCACCTTGAATAGCAGCGCCGATAGCAACGCATTCGTCAGGGTTAATACCCTTAAATGGTTCTTTACCGGTAACCTTTCTAACTTCGTCGATAACTGCTGGAATTCTAGTTGAACCACCAACCAAAATAACCTTATCAATTTCAGAGAACGATAAACCTGCGTCCTTCATAGCGTTTTGCATTGGAATAACGGTTGCTTGAACTAAATCTTCGGTTAAAGCGTCAAATTTTTGTTTTGTAATGTCAACGTCCAAGTGTTTTGGGCCTGTTGCATCGGCAGTGATGAACGGCAAGTTTACGTTAGTTTTGCTCATGCCTGAAAGTTCAATCTTTGCCTTTTCTGCAGCTTCTTTAAGTCTTTGCATAGCGAGTTTATCGTTAGATAAATCGATACCTTCTTTAGTCTTAAATTCGCTAATTAAATAGTCCATAACTCTCTTATCGAAGTCGTCGCCACCTAGCATATTGTTTCCGTGTGTTGCTAAAACTTCAAATACGCCGTCACCGATTTCCATAATAGAAACGTCGAACGTACCACCGCCAAGGTCGTAGATTATAACCTTTTGAGTTTTGCCTTCTTTATCAAGCCCGTAAGAAAGAGCAGCAGCAGTTGGTTCGTTGATAATTCTTAAAACGTTTAAGCCTGCGATTTTACCTGCGTCTTTGGTTGCTTGACGTTGGCTATCTGAAAAGTATGCAGGAACGGTAATAACAGCATCGGTAACAGTACCACCAAGATATGCTTCAGCGTCCTTTTTAAGTTTTGTTAAAACCATAGCAGAAATTTCTTGTGGTGTATAATTTTTGTCGTCGATTTTTACTTTATAATCAGAACCCATATGTCTTTTGATGGATGAAACCGTTCTATCAGGGTTAGAAACTGCTTGACGCTTTGCAACTTGACCTACGAGTCTTTCTCCGTCCTTTTGGAAGCCTACTACTGATGGTGTCGTTCTAGAACCTTCAGCGTTAGGGATAACTACAGGTTCGCCGTTTTCCATAACAGCAACGCATGAGTTTGTTGTACCTAAGTCAATACCTATTGTTTTCATTTTATTTATTTCTCCTTAATTTTTGAATATTTATAATTTATTTAACAACGCTAACAGTAGCGTATCTAATTATCTTGTCTTTTTTTCTATATCCCTTTTGGAATACTTGTTTAACGGTGTCAGGAACATCTCCTTCTTCTGCAGGAACTTGCATAACTGCTTCAGCCACTTGTGGATCAAATTCTTGACCGATAGGGTTTATTTCTTCAATTTCTAAACTTGCAAGTGTTTCGTTGAATTTCTTTCTAATATTTTTAATGCCTTCAGCCGTTTTTTCGTCAAGCCCTAAGGTAAGCGCCCAATCGAGATTATCTCCAACAACCAAAATCTTTTTTATTACGCTTGCTACCCCTTCGTTAAAGGCTTCGCTCCATTGATTAGCGTTTCTCTTTTTATAGTTGTCGAACTCAGCAACGTTACGCATCCACTTGTCTTTATATTCTTCGGCTTGACTCTTTGCTTGTTCAAGTTCTTTTAACAGTTGTTCTTTTTCATTGTCAACCACTTGTTGGTTATCTTCAACCTTTTCTTGTTGACCTTTCTTAGTCTTTTTTTCGTCCATGATTTACCTTCTATTCTTTTTTCTTTAATATATCTTCTAAAATTTGACCTACGCCTTCTAAAACCGATACTACCTTTTGATAGTCCATACGAAGAGGTCCTATTACCCCGTAAGTACCTATCTTTACGCCACTAGCAGAATAAGTAGCCGTAACCAATGAGCAATCGGACGGCATATCGGTCGAGCCTTCCCCACCGATTTTAATACTTACTTCTATGTTGTCGTTCTCGCCTGCTAAAAGCCCTGCGAGTTTATTCTTACTCGTCACTACCGAAAGGAAATTCTTTACCTTTTCAGAGTCGGTGTATTCAGGGTGGTTTAATATTTTATTTTCGCCTTCTAAAACGATATCCGAATTGTTATTTATAACGTAATCTTCAATCGCAAGCATAACGTTTTCAAAAATTTCACGATAACTTGAAAGTTCTTCCTTAAATGCTTGACCGAACGACACGATATCCCCTAGTTTTTTACCGACGAACAATTTTGAAATAATCTCGCTCGCCTCTTCAATTTGAAGATCGGACATTTCTGTAGGAATATTTATAAACCTATCTCTAATCAAGGTGTTTTCGGTAACTATAAGTAGCAAGGCTTGACTAGACTTATATCTAAATATATTAAGTTTTACTATTTTATCTTCGCTATTATGCGAAGCGTAGCCTATCGAAGTGTAATCGGTTAAATCACTTATAACCTTAACGGTGTTTTGAACTACTTCTTCTAGGTTGTTAGACCTTGTAATAAAAGCGTCCTTGATAGCCCCAACTTCTTGCAAAGAGAGATCGCTTTTATCCATGAGTTCAGCCACGTATAACTTGTAGGCTTCAATCGAAGGCACACGCCCACTACTCGTATGAAGTTGTGTTAAAAACCCAAGTTCTTCTAGCCCTGCAAGTTCGCTCCTAACCGTTGCAGAAGAAAGGTCTTTCATATACTTTTCGGTTATACTCTTACTAGAAACAGGTTGAGCCGTCGCTATATAATCGTCAACAACTATTTGAAGTATTTTCTTCTTTCTATCCGAAAGTTTCATTTTTACACTCCCTTTAGCACTTTCCTTTGTTTTTTGTTAGCACTCTTTGGGTTAAAGTGCTAATTTCAAGAATAATTGTACAACTATTATAAGTCTTTGTCAAGGGTTTATGCCATTATTTTAAAAAAATTTTCCCCTAAAAACATAGTTTTTAAGGGAAGTAATTTTTTTAGTCAAACTATTCGGTTCTAAGTGCAATGACAGGGTCTTTTTTAGCAGCGCTTCTCGATGGAATTATACCAGCGAAAAGAGTTAAAAGCATGCTGATTACTACTAAAATTACTGCTGCCCCGACAGGTAAAACTGCTCTTAAAGTTGCAATACCTGTTAATAACTGTAAAATCAAGTTTATAGGAATACATAATAGATAGGTAACTAGCACCCCTAATAAGCCCGAAGTTAAACCTATTATAATAGTTTCAGCGTTAAACATACTTGAAACGTCCTTTTTCGATGCGCCAATCGAACGCAAAATACCGATTTCTTTTGTTCTTTCTTGTACTGAAATAAGTGTAATAACGCCTATCATTATTGAAGAAACAACTAAAGATATTGCAACGAAGGCAATCAATACGTAAGTTATAGCGTCGATAATAGTACTTATTGACGACATCATAATACCCATATAATCGGTATATTTGATTTTTGCAATTTCTTCAACCGTATTATTATAACTATCTATCGCTTCTACAATAACGTCCTTATTTTCAAAAGACGAAGCGTAAATATTGATGGTATAAGGACTAGTAAGATCTAAGCACCCCAAAAGTTTCAAATTGTTTTCGTAAGTTGACTCTGAAAATTCCAACAATTTATCGTAATATGTTGCAAACTGATCTAGAGTATAAGTACTCATTGCTAAATCGAGCATTCCCGCAAGTTGTTCATTATTAAATTGACTTGTTAGAGCGTTCTTTACTTGCATTTTATAAGTCATTTCTACGATCGTCTTGCATATAGTCATTGCTGCTTCTGTAATTTGCTCGTCAGAAGTTCCTTCTAATCCTTTTAGGATATCTTCTTTACTCATTCCAAGTTGCGTGGATAAACTGTTTGCAATAAGTTCTTTTTGATCATCTATGGTAGGATATCTAGTTTGTAAAGTTTCTATTGCGCTAGCATTAAGCTCTTCTTCTGGCATTATGCCGTTTATATCAATATATATTTCAGCTTTTTTATCTACCGACAATCCATTTACGTACGCAGTAAAATCGGTTTTCTTTTGCTCGTTAGTTAAGTTACCCGTACTAGACTTAAATGGCAATCCCGTCAAAACGTCAGTATTAACGCTTGCTAATTGAGCCTTTACAACCTCACTATTCTTTGCATTTTCTATAATATGCTCGGTAAGTTTATAAGTATAGCAAATGTTTCCTGTTAGCATATGGTTTTCGGCGTCTTTATTTTGCCTAATTATACCTTTTACCTTTAACGGCAAACCGAGATCATGTAAACCTTGAACACCTAAAATCTCGCTTCTATCGTTATAAGTATCGGTTAGTTCAGAATAACTGTATTTATCGTAAGGCAAAAGCACCCTATATTCTTGTTTACAAACGTCTTCATAACTCCATTTTTTCTCGGTCACGGTCAATTCTTCGCCTTTTATAGCTGCATCTAAGATTTTATCGATCTCTTCTCTTTCAATTAAACCAAGCGCATAAAGGGTTAGATCGTCTATTTCGCTGTTTTTATTAAGTACTATTACCACTTCGTCGTAAGAAGTAGGCCAATCGCCGTGAACTAGGTCGTATTGTTCTTTAATAATATCGTTTACCATACCACCGTCCTTAGTTGGCAACAATTCTTGCCACATACCAGAACTTGTCATCATGGTAGTAAACATAGTTCCACCCGAGCCCATAATTTGAGAGCCACTGCCCGTAGTGGTAGAAGAACCTGCCATGAATTTCATAAACATTTCTTCCAACAGTTCTTTTGTGTCCGATTTTACGATTTCGTTTTTAGCGTTTTTAGTATAAACTTCAAAATCCAAGTCGTATCCGTATTGAACGCCGGTAATAGCCTCGCCAAGCATAGATTCTTGTTTAACTATTTCACTATCTAAATAATCCTTAAATGCCTTTAAGTCGTTTTTACTAGTTTCAACCTTGCTCAAAGCGTTTACCATTTCATAAATGATAGGCGCTTTATAAACTGCATCGTTAGGGTGTTCGGTTTTGTTTTTGCCCATACCCATGAAACTTTTCATCATTTCAGTAAGATCGATAGATTGCTCTTCTAAAACAATCGGATAAGACGATAGCGTCGTTTGTTGAACGTGGTTTATGTATCCCGTCGTTCCTTGAGAAACTGCTAAAATCAATGCTATTCCTATTATGCCGATAGAGCCTGCAAACGAAGTTAAAACCGTTCTTCCACGCTTTGTGAATAAGTTTTGAAGTGACAACTTAAACGCCGTCCACCTGCTCATCTTCGCCATTTTTTGCTTTTTCTTCTTTGGCGATTTTAATGCGTCTTTCTCTTGCCTTTCTCGTTCTTTTTGTAATTCTAATTGGGTATCGTTTATTTCGTCTTGGCTAGAATACGGGTTAGTATCTTCGACTATTTCGCCGTCTACAAGTCTAACTATTCTAGTCGAATACTGTTCGGCAATCTCGCCGTTATGAGTAACCATAATAACCAACTTATCTTTAGAAATTTCCTTGATAAGTTCCATAATTTGAACGCTAGTCTTACTGTCTAATGCACCAGTAGGCTCGTCGGCAAGTAAAATATCAGGCTCGTTAACCAAAGCACGTGCAATAGCCACCCTTTGACATTGTCCACCCGAAAGTTGATTAGGACGCTTATTTTCTTCGCCCTTTAGTCCTACCCTTTCTAAAGCGTTTAGACATCTTTTAACTCGCTCTTCTTTTGAAACACCAGAAATGGTTAAAGCAAGTTCAACGTTACCTAAAACCGTTTGGTGTGGAATAAGATTATACGTTTGAAAAACAAAACCTATTCTATGATTACGATAGTTATCCCAATCTCTATCGTTAAAATTTTTGGTACTTTTTCCATTTATAATCAAATCGCCCGAAGTGTATTTATCAAGCCCACCTATAATATTTAAGGTAGTAGTCTTACCACAACCTGACGGGCCCAAAATGGACACGAACTCGTTTTTGCG
Organism: Clostridiales bacterium; assembly: GCA_015055735.1. GTDB lineage: Bacteria > Bacillota > Clostridia > Christensenellales > Borkfalkiaceae > UBA1259. The sequence continues at coordinate 91,315 of SVHP01000001.1, forward strand.
AAAGGATAGATTAAGCCCTTTTAAGACTTCTATTTCGCCACCTGCTACGGGATAGTTTTTAGTTATGTTTTGTAATTGTAACATATAATTCTCCTAGATTATGAGTATATTTTTAGTTTATAACATTTTTATTAAAAAAATATTGAAAAAACCCACTTTTTTGGCGCTTCAAGTGGGTTATCTTTAGTAGTTTATATAATTTCAGAAAAAGCCTTTACAAATTCGGTTGGGTTTTCTATAGAAAGCCCTGCCAATAGCCTTGCTTGTTCATATAAAACGACTGCGTATTTGTTAAGCTTTTCTTTATCTTCGCTAAACACTCTATTAAGAGTTTGTAAAATGCCGTGTTCACTGCTTATTTCCAAAATCTTTTGGGCTTGCATCTTGCCGTCGGCGTTCGGCATTGAGTTAAACACCTTTTCCATTTCGATAGAAACGTCTCCGTCCGAAGTAAGCGCAACGGGATAGTTTTTAAAGTTAGAAGTTAGTCTAACTTCCTTAACCTTACCGTCTAGGCAGTCTTTAATAGCCGATAGAAGTTCTTTGTTTTCTTCCTTTTTCTTGTCGAGTTCTTGCTTTTCAACTTCGTTATCGACAGAGAAATCGCCTTCCGAAACCGACTTAAATTTCTTGCCTTCAAAATCCATTAAGATTTTAGCAACGAATTCATCTACACCGTCCTTAAAGTATAGCACTTCGTAGCCTTTTTCTTTAACCTTTTCAATGTTTGGTAATTGAGCGATCTTTTCATAACTTTCGCCACTTGCATAATATATGAATTCTTGACCGTCCATCATATCTTTAACGTATTCTGCTAGAGTGACTAATTTTTCTTTCTTTGAAGAGTAGAACATCAATAAATCTTTAAGTTTATCCTTGTTCATACCAAATCCAGCGTAAACACCGAACTTAATAGATAGTCCGAATTCAGCAAAGAGCTTTTCGTAGTTTTCCCTATCGTTTTCTAGCATCTTTTTAAGTTCTGAAGAAATTTTCTTTTCTAAACTTTGTGCGATTGCCTTAACTTGTCTATCTTGTTGCAAAATTTCACGAGAAATGTTTAGATTCAAGTCAGCGCTATCCACAATACCACGAACGAACCCAAAATAATCAGGAATAAGCTGTTCGCATTTTTCCATAATCATAACGCCGTTGCAATATAGTTTTACACCCTTTTTGTAATCTTTTGAATAATAATCGTAAGGCGCTCTCGATGGCACGAAAAGTAAAGTGTCGTAAGTGACAGCCCCTTCTATCTTAGCGTAAACACTCTTTAGTGGGTCAGCGTAATCGTGGAATTCGTTTTTATAAAATTCTTTTAAGTTTTCGTCGTTAACTTCAGCCTTTGGCTTTTTCCAAAGTGGAATCATGCTGTTTAAGGTTTCCATTTCTTGAACTTGTTCGTATTCAGGCTTATCGTCAGGCGACCCTTCCTTTCTCTTTGAACGCGTCATTAACATTTGGATAGGATAACGAATATAATCAGAATATTGCTTAATTAAACTGCTAATTTTATATTCTTGTAAAAATTCCGAATAGTTAACGTCGTCGTTATCTTGTTTTAAGAACAATTCGATTGAAGTACCGTATCCGTCCTTTTCAATTTCGTCAATGGTGTAACCTTCTGCTCCTTGACTTTCCCACTTATATGCTTGTTCAGTTCCATAAGCCTTGGTTAAAACGACAATTTTGTCGGCAACCATAAACGCCGAGTAAAAACCTACGCCAAATTGACCGATAAGTTGTTCGTCCGTCTTGTCCCCGTTTTCCTTCTTGAAAGCGAGCGTTCCACTTTCAGCAATAGTTCCTAGATTCTTTTCCAAATCTTCCTTTGTCATACCGATACCATTATCGGCTATAATCATCTTTCTATTGTCTTTATCAAGTGTAATGGTAATATTAAAATCGCTAACTGCCTTATTGTCGGTCAACGATATAAATTTTAACTTATCAATAGCGTCGCTCGCATTAGATATTAACTCTCTTAAAAATATTTCTTTGTTAGTGTAAATAGAGTTAATCATTAAATCTAGTATTCTTTTTGATTCGGTCTTAAACTGTTTCATTATTAAATTCTCCATCCGTTATTTTAAGCAAATTAGCACTCTCTTAATTAAAGTGCTAATTTATATTATATTCCACAAATAATATTTGTCAACTTTTTTTATATATTTTTTTATTTTATTTAAGTAAATAACAAAAAGGTCTTAATTTATAGACTTTTTTAAATAAACAGCCCTTTGCCTTATAAAAAGAAAGAAGTGACATAAGGTAGAGATTTAAAATATAAAACTTAACTTTCCAAAGTTGAGTTTTCTTTTGTCCACGCAAAACTACTTGATAAAACTTTTTATATGTGCTATAATAATTATGCTAAACAAAACTAAATGTATGGAGCGAAGTGTCTTTATTTTTAGGGCGCTTTATATTCCTTTGCTTAATTACTTTTGAATTTGACAAAATGCAGATTCTACCAAGTAATTGTGCAAAGTAATACTTCGCTCATTTATGTTTTGTTTAGCGACTATCGGAGTCTGCGTTTTTAGTGCGGCTTACTTCGATAGCCGCACTTTTTTATATCGAAAAAATTTATTAGGAGAAATATTTATGATTGAATGTAAAGATTTAGTCTGCAAAAAACCTTTAACCGAATTAGACGTAGAATTTTATAAAAAACTGCGAAAAACAAACTCTTTAGATGTAGCAAAATGTAGAAAATGTATGCTAAACGCATCAATGGAAGAAGCCATACGTAGAAAAGAACACGTAAAAAAATATTCTCGTTACTATCTTTTTCCCTTATTACTTTTTGCACTTATTATAGTTGAAATTCTTCTTATTAATGCTGAAAACATCTCGTTAGAAAGCACAAGTATAACGTTAGAAGAAATTACACTGTTAATTCTCATCGTCATTGTGTCTATTGCATTATTTATAGCAGTCATACGTTTAATAATTATAAGTTTTGCATCAATTCCCCTATTAAGAAAGTATGTGTTTATGGGTAAAAGTGAACAAATAGGTTCACACTATGAAGCAAATATACATTATGATGGACTCAATTATATCGCTAAAACAAAAGAAGTAAAAGATTACTCTCCAAGTGGACTGGGGATATCTATATTAGCAGGCATTACGTTTGGATACTGGTCAGTATTGTATTGGTTATTTTGCTTTGCTAGATATTACGTTTTATGCCCTAAAGATGTAAGAGATGCTTATACTCAAGCTAAAAAGTCTGTTGATGATGCTACTATTCATTTAAAATATATCCTTAAATTTGATAAGAATGAAAATTTATTTAACATTCATAAAAAAACAACTTCTTACAAATACTCTTATCTTGAAAAGCAAGAATTTAATGACAAACTTGATGCAATTACAAAAAGACGAACTTTTATTAAAGTGGCTGGTAAAAAGGCGCTTTTAATGTCAACTAATAACAATGTTTCAACTGTAATACTAAAAGAAAACGGCGAGATTATTATGAGAAGAATAATAGATAATTCTTTCATATATCAAGAAAACATAACTTTACATAGTTTAGGAATTCCAGCAAACATCATTGAAGAATTAAAAAAACAATTAAAGTAAAAGCGATACACAATAACGATACTATTTCTAAAATTTCTACAAGAAATGTTTAATCCATAATAAAAATCGTGTATTATTTCAAACAAAAAGTAAAAGAGTAGCAAAATTTTGCTACTCTTTTACAATGTTCTAAAAAACTTTTATTAGTCTATTTGAATATTTTTCTTTGGCAATTCTTTTTTATCAAGTTTTGGAATAGTAAGAACTAAAGTACCGTTGTTATATTTGGCTTTAATGTCTTCTTCCCCAACTACTTCGCCTACGTAAAAACTTCTTGAGCAAGACATACTTCTTTCTCGTCTGATAAATTTTTCGTTATCCATTTCTTTTTCTTGCTTTTTGGCGTTTACGGTTAAATACCCGTTTGACAAAGATAATTCGATATCCTTTTTGTCAAATCCAGGTAAATCAACCGAAAATTCGTATTCCTTTTCGTTTTCTTTTATATCAGCCCTTATATGCGAATTTCTTCCCGTATAAAGTACAGGCTGAAAGAACGTGTCGAATACGTCGTCAAATAAGTCAAACGTGTTGTCTCTTCTGTTTGTTAAATAGTTTCTCATAATATATATCTCCTTTTAATTTATTTTTCTCTTTTTTAGCACTCTCTTATTTTGAGTGTTAGCACTCTCATCTCTCGACTGCTAATTCTAATTATATACACAATTTTTTAATTGTCAAGTATTTTTTAAAAAATTTTTTATTTTTTTTATTTTTGACCTTTTGCGATTTTTTCATACTCACCTAAAAGATTTTTTTCTAATTGATATTGATTTTTTGTATTTTATATAGTATAATAAAAATATAAAAAGTAGATAAAACCTATTATTTTATCTTGACTATTGACATTAAGGGGGTTAAATTATGAATATTATTACGATTAGTCGAGAATTTGGTAGTGGTGGTAGAGAATTAGGAAAACGCCTTGCTGAGATATTAGAATACGATTATTACGACAAGGAAATTATTTCAGAAATAGCAAAAAGGCACAACGTGGACGAAAACTACGTTGACTATGCGCTAGAAAATCACGCTTGGCAAACCTATTCGCTATCATTTCATCATTCATTTATGTCGCCGGTGTATATCAATTCGCCCGACACTAAACTATTGAGAGAACAAAGAAAGGTCATTGAAGAAATTGCCGATCACGGCAAAAACTGCATTATAATCGGTAGAAATGCCGACGTTTTATTGCAAAATAAAAATCCGTTAAATCTATTTATTTGCGCCGACATGGAAGCGAAGATTAAAAGGTGTCAACAAAATGCTGACCCTAACGAAAACCTATCGTATAAACAAATTAAAGCAAAGATTAAAAGAATTGACAAAAATCGTGCAAGAACTAGATTTTTGATTGCCGATGGTGTTTGGGGGGATAGAAAATCTTACGACTTAATAGTCAACACTACCAACTGGGATATCGACCAACTTGCCCATGCCCTTGCTGAATACGTAAAGAGATGGGCAGCAAATAAAGAAAAACAAGAACAACAATAAAAGAAAAAATTACCTAAGATTTTTCTTGGGTAATTTTTTAACGGTAAATAAAAATATGGAAACAAGACAAATTCAAGCAATAGCGTACATAGAAAACGATTTTAAGCAAAAATTTGGAATACCACGCCAAAGTGGGCGTGCTAATTCGGTTATGTCGAAAATCGTGTTTTATACACAGTATAAAGATTTAGATGCCTTTCGTGGCTTAGAACAATTTTCTCATCTATGGTTAATATTCGATTTTTCGCTTTCGCACACAAACACCTTTACCCCACTCGTTCGCCCACCTAGGCTTGGTGGAAACAAAAAGGTTGGCGTATTTGCAAGCCGTTCCCCTTTTCGCCCAAACAGTTTAGGCTTATCTTCGGTAAAAATTGAACAAATAGTGTTAGACCAAAAAGATAGTCCATATATCATAGTTTCGGGCGCTGATTTAATGGATAAAACACCTATTTTCGATATTAAACCGTACATTCCACAAGCCGATTGCCACCCCGATGCAAAAGGCAGTTATTCGGATAGCGAGTGGTCGCACAAGTTAAATATTGAATTTAGCGACGACCTAAAACGCAATATCCCAACCGATAAATTGCAAGGGCTAATCGAGTGTTTACAAGACGACCCTAGACCGTCTTATCAAAACGACGATAGAGTTTACGGCATGTCGTACGGCGATTATAACGTAAATTTTATTGTTAAGGACGATATCGTTTTGGTTGAAGATATTCAAAAAGTTAATAATCCAAACAAATAATACACAATAATTCTTATAATTACAAAAACGGCCTAGCGATTGCTAGACCGTTTTTATTATACTTTATTCTTTGAATACAAATTAAATTTCTTTGAACTTTTCTTTTGCCTTATAGGTCGTGTGTAAAAGTTCGTGAGCCAAATGAGAATTTGGTTGACCAAGATAATCTGCATAAAGTTTTTTAATTTGTTCGTTATTATGAGATTCTCTTATAGCCTTGCTTTCATCTTCTGTATAAAGAGCAGCCGCTCTCTTTGCCTTATAAGTATCGAGAATATCAGCATCTTCGTTAGGCAAGAAACAAGGTTTAACAAATGGTTGACCACCACCTGCAACACAACCGCCTGGGCAACCCATAATTTCTATAAAGTGATAAGGGCTCTTACCTTCTCTAATTTGGTCTAAAAGAACTTTTGCGTTTTTCATACCGTGAGCAACGGCAACCTTAACTTCCATACCACCAAGGTTGTAAGAGGCTTCTTTAACGCCTTCAAAACCTCTAACTTCTTTAAGTTCAACAGGCTTAGCTTCTTTACCCGTCAAGGTATAGATTGCAGTACGAAGAGCCGCTTCCATAACGCCACCCGTTACACCGAAGATAACGCCTGCGCCCGTGTATTCACCAACGATATCGTTATCAAATTGTTCGTCTAGAAGTTTATCGAATCTAATACCTGCACGTTTGATAAGTTTACCGAGTTCTCTAGTAGTTAGAACTGCGTCAACGTCTTGTAATCCATCTTTAGAAAGTTCAGGTCTAGTCTTTTCAAATTTCTTTGCAGTACATGGCATAATTGAAACCACGAACATATCTTTTGGATCTATACCGTTCTTTTCAGCATAGTAAGTCTTTAAGATTGCGCCGAACATTTCGTGTGGTGATTTACAAGAAGAAAGATGATCTAATAAATCACCGTAATAGTATTCTGCATAGTTAACCCAACCTGGAGAGCAAGAAGTAATCATTGGTAAAGTACCACCGTTTTTAACTCTTGATAAAAGTTCGGTTGCTTCTTCCATAATGGTTAAGTCAGCGGCAAAGTTGGTGTCGAACACCTTCTTAAATCCAAGTCTTTTTAGAGCGGCAACCATCTTGCCCGTTACCAAAGAGCCGATAGGCATACCGAATTCTTCGCCAAGCGCAGCGCGAACTGCAGGTGCAGTTTGAACTACGACGTATTTGCCTTGTTTCATTGCAAGGTCAACCTTTTCTATTTCAGAAATTTCAGACAATGCACCCGTTGGGCAAACGCTTACGCATTGACCACACATAATACAAGGTGAGTTTGCAAAACTTCTATTTTCAGCTGGAGCAACGATAGTGTTAAAACCACGATTTTCAAAGCCTAAAACACCTAAACCGTGTGCGCTTTTACATCTTTCAACACATCTACCACAAAGCACGCACTTTGAAGTATCTCTCTTGATTGCAGGGGTTAATTGGTCAACCGTAACTGCAGTCTTTTCGCCAACGTACATATCTTCTCTTGCGCCGGTAATACGCGCAACGTGTAAAAGTTCACATTTTTCGTTTTTGTCACATTCTTGACAGTTTCTATTGTGATTAGAAAGCAATAATTCTACTGATAATCTTCTAGCCTCTACTGCTTTTGGTGAAGAAATGGTAATTTCCATACCTTCAGCAACAGGATAAACACAAGAAGCAACCAACCCTCTTGCGCCCGTAGCTTCAACTAGACATACACGGCAAGAAGCCTTTGAACATTCACCGTGATTATAAGCGCAAAGTGATGGAATTTCAAACCCACATTGTTTTGCAGCTTCTAATATAGTCATACCTTCTTCTACTTGGAAAGGTATCCCTTCGATTTTAATATTAATTTTAGCCATATCCGTTCTCCTTATTGCTTTGAAATTGCTTTGAATTTACAAGATGCTATACACATACCGCACTTAATACATTTTTGCGTATCGATTGTACGTGATGGAAGTTTATGACCTGCTGGCGTATAATCGGTCTTTAGAATTGCGTTAACAGGGCAATGTTTTTCGCATAGTCCACAACCGATACATTTTTCTTTATCGATAACGTATTCCATAAGGTTTTTACAAACGTGAGCAGGACATTTTTTGTCAACGATATGCGCAACGTATTCGTCTCTAAAATGTTTAAGAGTCGATAATACAGGATTTGGCGCAGTTTGACCTAAGCCACAAAGCGAATTGCTTCTAATATTATTTGCAAGTTCTTCTAATTTATCAAGGTCTTCTAAAGTGCCCTTTCCTTCTGTAATTCTCGTTAAAATTTCAAGCATTCTCTTTGTACCAATTCTACAAGGAGTACACTTACCACAAGATTCGTCACAAATAAATTCCATATAGAATTTTGCAACGTCAACCATACAGTTATCTTCGTCCATAACGATAGCGCCGCCAGAACCCATCATTGAACCACGAGCAACCAAGTTGTCGTAATCGATAGGACAATCTAAGTCTTCTTTAGTTAAGCAACCACCTGATGGACCACCCGTTTGAATAGCCTTAAATTCTTTACCGTCAGGAATACCACCACCGATATCGTAAATAAGTTCACGAAGCGTTGTACCCATAGGAATTTCAACAAGACCTACATTATTGATTTTTCCACCTAATGCAAAAACTTTAGTACCCTTGCTCTTTTCAGTACCGTTAGTAGCAAATTTTGAAGCGCCTTCTCTTAAAATATAAGGGATACAAGCAAGCGTTTCAACGTTGTTAATAATAGTAGGTTTTTGCCACAAGCCCTTAACTGCTGGGAATGGTGGACGTGGACGAGGCATACCACGTTGACCTTCTATTGAGTTTAGAAGTGCAGTTTCTTCACCGCAAACGAAAGCGCCTGCGCCTAAACGAACATGTACTCTAAACGAGAAATTAGTGCCTAAAATATTATCGCCAAGCAAGCCGATTTCTTCTGCCTTTTTGATAGCGAGTTTAAGCCTGTTAACTGCGATAGGATATTCAGCACGAACGTAGAAATAACCGTTTTGCGCGCCGATTGCATAACCTGCAATCATCATACCTTCGATAACGCCGAGTGGGTTACCTTCTAGGATAGATCTATCCATGAATGCACCTGGGTCCCCTTCGTCACCATTACATACTACGTATTTTTCACCATCTGGTTGAGCGTAAGCAAATTGCCATTTTCTACCCGTTGGGAAGCCTGCGCCACCACGGCCACGAATACCAGAATCTAAAACTTCTTTAATAACGTCTGCTCTATCCATAGAAAGTGCTTTTGCCAAACCTTGGAAAGCGCCTGCGCCTATACTTTCATCAATATTTTCAGGGTCTAAACTTCCACAGCCGTGAAGAGCGATTCTAACCTGCTTTTTATAGAAAGTAATATCGTCTTGTTTAGTAACCTTACTTAAAGTGTTAGGGTCTACGTATAAAAGTCTTTCAACCGTTTCCCCACCGATAAGGTCCTTTTCAACTATTTCCTTAACGTCTGAAATTTGAACCATACGATAAAGAGTATCTTCTGGATAAATCTTTACGAAAGGACCTTGAGAACAGAAACCAAAACAACCTACTTGATTGATAGTTGCCTTATCTTCTAGGTTGTATTCTTTAATCAACTTATTGAATTCTTCTAAAATTTCAGCTGAATTTGAAGATAAACAACCCGTACCACCACATAAAACTAAATGTCTTTTTCCATCTGCGCCAGTAAACTTAACGTCTAAACATTTTGCGCAATCATGAGAATACTTTTTTAATTGTTCAACGTTTTTAATAACCATAAGTCTTAAACCCCCATAGCCCTGTATTCTTCTACGATTTTACCAATTGCATCAACTGAAACTTTTGGATAAACCTTACCGTTAATAGTAACGGCTGGAGCAATACCACAAGCACCGATACAACGCAACGCGTCTAGCGTAAACATACCGTCTTCTGTCGTTTCGCCAGGTTTAATACCTAAAATTTCAGAAAACTTATCGATTACTTGTTGTGCGCCTTTTACATAACAAGCAGTTCCTAAACAACAACCGATTACGTATTTTCCCTTTGGTTTCAAAGAGAAGAATGAATAAAAGGTTACTACGCCGTAAATATCGGCAACCGAAACACCCGTTCTATCAGAAACTATTTCTTGTACATCTAGTGGAATATAACCATATTCTTTTTGAATGTCAGAAAGAATCATCATAAGTGGGGTAGGTTGGTCGATATACCTGTCGCAAATTTCGTTGATCTTTGCAACTGCTAAATCACTTAAATGAGCCATTTTTTTGCCTCCCTAATACTGTAATTTATAATAAAAATTTTTTATTTTTACCAAATATATATTATATATCAATCAGTCTTGATTGTCAATACAAAAAGTCGTTTTTTTGTTTTTATGCTTAGATATTTTATGTAACTATAAAATTTAGCATTATTTTCCGTTAATCATATCGTCGATTGCTTTGGCGGCAGTTTTACCTGCGCCCATTGCTAAAATAACGGTTGCAGCGCCGGTAACTGCGTCGCCACCTGCATAAACTGCTTGAACTGAAGTTGCACCGTTTTCATCGGTAATAATACCACCGTGCTTATTAACTTCAAGACCTTCAGTAGTAGATTTGATAAGTGGGTTTGGAGAAGTACCAAGCGCCATAATAACTACGTCTGCTTCGATATCGAAATCGCTACCTTCAACGGCAACAGGACGACGACGACCTGATGCATCAGGCTCGCCAAGTTCCATCTTAATACAAGTACAAGAACTTACCCAACCATTTTCATCACCGTTAATTTTAACAGGATTTGTCAATAGGTCAAAGATAATTCCTTCTTCCATAGCGTGTTCAACTTCTTCTTTTCTTGCAGGAAGTTCGTCTAAAGTTCTTCTATAAACGATATGAACGTCGCCACCCAAACGCTTAGCGCATCTAGCAGCGTCCATAGCAACGTTTCCGCCGCCAACTACAACTACTTTTGTTCCACGCTTAATTGGGGTTGAAGCATTTTCCTTATACGCTTTCATTAAGTTAATTCTAGTTAAGAATTCGTTTGCTGAATATACGCCGTTCAAGTTTTCACCAGGGATATTCATAAACTTAGGAAGACCTGCGCCCGAGCCAACGAACACTGCCTTAAAGCCGTATTCAGCGATAAGTTCGTCAATAGAAACGACTTTACCGATAACCATATTGGTTTCAATCTTAACGCCCAAGTCTTTTAAGGTATCAATTTCCTTTTGAACGATACTCTTTGGAAGTCTAAATTCAGGGATACCGTAAACCAAAACGCCACCTGCTAAGTGGAAAGCTTCAAACACGGTCACTTCATAGCCTTTCTTTGCTAAATCCCCTGCGCAAGTTAAACCCGATGGACCAGAACCAACTACGGCAACTTTAATGCCGTTAGATTGTGGTTTAACAGGCTTTTCTTTGCAGTTAGCATTGTGATAATCGGCAACAAATCTTTCTAATCTACCGATAGCAACAGGTTCGCCCTTAATACCACGGATACAATACTTTTCGCATTGAGATTCTTGTGGACAAACACGACCACAAACTGCAGGAAGAGATGAAGATTCAGAAATGATTTGGTAGGCTTCTTCAAAAGCGCCTTCTTTAACCTTTGCGATAAACTCAGGGATATGTACCATAACAGGACAACCACCTACGCAAGGTTTATTCTTACAGTTTAAGCATCTTTCAGCTTCGTCCATTGCTTGTTCAGGCGTATACCCTAAAGCAACTTCATCAAAGTTTTTATTTCTAACGTCTGCCTCTTGATGTGGCATAGGATTTTTCTTTAACGACATATTAGGCATAATTATTTAACCTCCTTTTTGAAAAGGTTGCAAGTTTCTTCGTACTTGTGTCTTTCCCATTCTTTATAACTAGCACCACGTTTCATAGCCTCGTCAAAATCAACCAAGTGACCGTCGAATTCAGGGCCGTCAACGCACGCGAATTTAGTTTCGCCACCGACGCTTAAACGACAACCACCACACATACCCGTTCCGTCTATCATGATAGGGTTCATACTAACGATGGTCTTTACATTGTATTCCTTTGTAAGTCTACAAACGAATTTCATCATAATAACAGGTCCGATTGCAATAACTTCGTCGTAGTTTTCGCCACTTTCAATAAGGTTTTTAAGAGCGTCGGTAACAAGCCCTTTAGTTCCAGCCGTTCCATCGTCGCTCATCAAAACGTATTTATCACTAACAGATCTGAATTCGTCTTCTAGAATAACCAAGTCTTTACATCTAAAACCTACGATAGAATGAACTTCACAGCCTTGTTCGTGAAGTTTTTTAGCAACAGGGTAAGCAATAGCGCAACCAACGCCACCGCCAACTACTGCGACCTTTTTAAGACCTTCGGTATGCGTTGCATTACCTAATGGACCAACGAAGTCAGCAACGCTATCCCCAACTTCTAATTGGTTAAGCGTATAAGTAGTAGCGCCAACGATTTGGAAAATAACGGCAACAGTGCCCTTTTCTCTATCGTAATCAGCGACGGTTAGTGGAATTCTTTCGCCATCTTCAGTTGCTCTAATGATAACGAATTGACCAGCTTCAGCCTTTTTTGCAACGTAAGGCGCATAGACGTCAATTCTAGTTACCGTTGGGTTTAGAACTTTTTTGTCAACAATTTTGAACATATTATCTCCTTTTATGATAATAGGCTGTTTGGGTTTATTTCGAAACAGCCGATGCAATATATTTAAATACTAAATATATCCTATCATATTTATAATTTTCTTTCAACCTTTTTTTGCACTTTTTCTCTAATATTTTACACTGTATAAAATATCTTCGTAAGTTGGGAATTTGATATACTCTTTACCCATCAATAATTCCATTTTATCGGCGTAATTTCTTAACTCTTGCATTTCTTTAAGCAAGACGTTTTTGCTATATTTTGCCTTTTTTAAATTATCCCAAATCTTTTGGTATTTTTTGATATTTTCGGTAAGCTTTTCAAGCTTTTCAAAAAAACCGTCCGACAAGGTAGCTAAGCGATTTAGCACGTCTTGTTCAAGCCTTGACGAAATATCTTTTGAATATTGCCTTTTAAGATTGATTTCGTTAAGCAAAAAGGCTTGGTAAGATATAATTGCAGGAACTATATGCTTTCTAGCAATATCGATGCAAGTCAAGGCTTCGATATTGATAATATTCGCATAATTTTCAAGCAAAATTTCCATTCTTGAATGAATTTCGTTTTTAGACAATACTCTATGTCTTTCAAACAACTCCACGTTCTTTTGTTGGGTATAAAGAGGAAGGGCGTCGACCGTAGATTTTAAGTTTAATAATCCACGCCTTTTGGCTTCAGCTTGCCATTCTTTAGAATAGTTGTTACCACTGAACAATATGCGTTTATGCTCTTTTATGCTTGATGCAATAAGCTTATTAAGTTCAACGTTAAAATTGTCGGCATTTTCAAGTCTATCGGCAAATTCTTTCAATTCGTCGGCAACTATGGTGTTTATAATAAAGTTTGGACAAGCGATATTTGTTGACGAGCCAACCATTCTGAACTCAAATTTATTACCCGTAAAAGCAAACGGCGAAGTTCTATTTCTATCGGTCGAATCCTTTGGAATAGGTGGAAGAACCGAAACGCCTATTTTTAGTTCGGATTTTTTCTTTGCATTATATAACGAACCACTCTCTATGGCTGATAAAACGCCTTCTAACTCTTCGCCAAGATATATTGAAATAATTGCAGGTGGCGCTTCGTCTGCCCCTAGTCTATGGTCGTTCCCAGCCGATGCAACGCTAATTCTCAACAAATCTTGATGTTTATCAACTGCTGATATTACAGCCACTAAGAACAATAAAAATTGTGCGTTTTCACTAGGCGTTGCGCCTGGGTCTAAAAGGTTTTCGTTAGTATCAGTACTAATCGACCAGTTATCGTGCTTACCACTACCGTTAACCGATGCGAAAGGTTTTTCGTGCAATAAACACACTAAACCGTGTCTATTCGCAACGCTCTTCATCAATTCCATAGTGAGTTGGTTTTGATCCGATGCGATATTTATAGAAGTAAATACGGGCGCTAATTCGTGTTGAGCAGGCGCAACTTCGTTATGTTTGGTTTTCGCATACACGCCCAACTTCCACAATTCTTGGTCTAGCTCTTTCATAAACGCCGAAACTCTAGACTTGATTGCGCCGTAATAATGGTCTTCAAGTTCTTGTCCCTTAGCAGGCCTAGCGCCGAAAAGCGTTCTTCCACAATGAATTAAATCAAGTCGCTTTTCGTATACGCTTTTATCAATCAAAAAGTATTCTTGTTCAGAGCCACAAGTTGGCGTAACTTTTTTAACGTTAGTTTTTCCAAACAACTTTAATATTCTTAAAGCTTGAGTATTAAAGGCTTCAAGCGAACGAAGTAAAGGCGTCTTTTTATCTAGCGCTTCTCCACCGTACGAACAAAAGGCAGTAGGGATATATAGACTGCCGTCCTTAACGAAAGCGTAAGAAGTTGGGTCCCAAGCAGTATATCCCCTTGCTTCAAAAGTAGCCCTTAACCCACCAGACGGGAAACTTGACGCATCAGATTCACCTTTAACGAGCGACTTTTCCGAGAATTTCATAATAACTTCACTTTCGCCAAACGGCTCGATAAAACTATCGTGTTTTTCAGCGGTAATACCCGTCATCGGCTGAAACCAATGGGTAAAGTGAGTAGCGCCCTTTTCAATAGCCCACTCTTTCATGACCGAAGCAACGCATTTTGCACTGTCGTGTGATAAAGGCGTGCCGTCTTCAATAGCACGGCGAACTGCCTTATACGCTTCTTTTGGAAGGCGTTCTTTCATCACCTTATCGTTAAACACCATCGACCCGAAAATTTCAGGAATATTTTGTATCATATTTTCTCCTTAAAACCTTTTGTATCCTACACTTGTTTATCGTTTTATATTTTCAAAGTTCTTAAAATATTATCCATAGTAAAGGTTAAATTTTCTTTACTAAAATTTCTACTAATAGAAAAATCTTGTGGCATCTTATTTATGGCAAAAATTGCGCTGACACCTTGCTCGTAAGCAAGCGAAAGTTCTCCGTCAGCTCCACCGACTACTGCTATAACAGGAACACCTTGTTGCTTTGCCTTTCTAGCAACGCCAATAACGACTTTACCACTTAAACTTTGGCTATCGATTTTACCTTCGCCAGTAAAAATCAAGTCGGCATCGCTAATCACCTTATCGAAAGACACGGTATTTAGCACTATATCTATTCCCATATCAAGTTTAGCGCCGAAAAATGCGACCATACCAGCCCCCATGGCGCCAGCAGCGCCACCGCCACTTAAGTTAGATAAATCGACACCCAACTTATCGTTAACCAAATCGCAAATGTGTTTTACTCCGTCGTCCAAAAACTCAACCATTTCGGGATCTGCACCCTTTTGTGGAGCAAACACTTTTGATGCGCCCCTTTCACCACAAGGTGGATTATTTATATCGCACATAACTTGTATTTCAACACCCTTTAATTTAGGGTCAATCGAACTAATATCAAAGTCATAAACGCCCTTTAACGAGCCACCAGTCGGTACGAAAGCTTTTCCGTCTTTATCGATAAACTTAACGCCACAAGCCGATGCAACGCCACAGCCTAAGTCGTTAGTACAAGACCCACCAAGCCCTACTATTATCTTTTTCACACCTTTATTTACAGCGTCAAGCATAAGTTCACCCACGCCGTAAGTAGTCGTTTTTAACGGATTTTTTCTATCTTCAACCATAGGAAGACCTGCGCATACAGCCATTTCAATAACTGCAGTTTGACCGTTATTGATTAAACCGTAATAGCCTTGCATATCTTCAAAATATGGATTTTTACAATTTACATAAACCTTTTCGCCACCTAACGCAGTCAAAAAGCAATCCACACTGCCTTCTCCACCGTCTGCAACGGGTATGCTTTTAACTAAAGCATCGGGAAAAAACTTTGCAATTCTATCTTGCATAATTTGACAAATTTGGCTTGAAGATAGCGTCCCCTTAAAAGAATCGGGAATAAGAACAAATTTTTTCATTTTTACTCCTAATTATTTTAACATAAGTGGCGAGTGAATAACTAGGTCGGCAGTTGCAACGTTAGTTGCAATAGCGACATCGTAAACGTTAGCAATTCTCAATAGCGCCTTAACGTCAGGGTCGTGTGGTTGGGCTTGAAGTGGATCGCAAAAGAAAACCACTAAATCTATTTCGCCTTGAGCAACCAATGCGCCTATTTGTTGGTCACCACCTAACGGACCCGATAAATACCCAAATACTTGTAGTCCGGTTGCTTCAGAAATTCTTTTAGAAGTAGTACCCGTACCACAAAGCGAATAATTTTTCAAAATTTCTTTATTCTTTTTTGCCCACTCGATTATTTCAGGTTTTTTATTATCGTGAGCGATAAGAGCAATCTTTTTAACTTTTCTTTCCATAATCTATCCTTCGACCTTTTGATTTAAAGTCTTTTTATATTTCAATTTATTAACAATAGCAGAAACAAAACAAATTACCACGATTAAAGCGCTTAATACTAATAAAATAATAAATACAGGCGTCCAATCGGAAAAATAGTCGTTTAATGCGCCCATACCTACCGTACTTAAAGCGCTACCCAAATAGCAAAATCCATCTAATATTCCACCCAAAAATCCCGAATTTGCTTTATCACGGAGAGAAAGTGGAATTATATTTGTGACAAGATTGTTAGCCGCACTCATCATCATTGAAGTACAACCCAATGCAATAAGTACCACAAGCCAAAGTTTAGTATTAAACAATAATGAAACGATACCTAAAAATATACTTGCAATCAAAAAAGTGATACCAGCAAGTGCAGAATAGTCCTTGATCTTTTTGTTTAATGCTACTATAAAGGTTGTGCCAAAGACAGCGCAAATTGGTAAAACTATGGTCAAAACTTTAGAAACACTCGCAGGCAAATCAAAACTTTTTATTAAAACGCTTGGTACCCACGCCATTAGCCCGTCCTTTACAAAGTTAACCATTATTGCAATTACGGCAAAAAGTATCAATAGTTTAACGACACTATTATCCATCTTTTTACCCTTTGATTTTTTTGACAACTCCTCTTCATCTTCTATTGCATCTGCGTTTGCAACCCTATTAGTACACTTATCAAATAATGCAAACCAAAGAACACCAACAACAAACATAAAAATAGATGCAAACAAAAACGAATACTTAAAGTTTTCACCTATAATCGCTGAAAAACCGTAAGCAAAAAGCGTTCCTATACTTACGGTTGTTGCCATTGCTACTATCGAAATTTTTATATACTTTGCATCAAGGTTTTTAGATAAAGTTAAAAGTAAAGAAGTCCATAAAAAGCTTTGAGAAATACCGTTAACTAGCCATAAATATTGAATATATTCAAATGGAACTATGCATAAAAATAAAACGAAATTTACTATGGCTGAAACGATGACGGCAATAGAAAGCACGTATTTTACATTATAATACTTACACAAAAAACCGTTTACAACCTGACCTATACCGTAAGAAAAGAAGAAAAAAGAGCCTATCGCCCCCACTTGAGCATCAGAAGTAATTTGGTAAAAATTTTTTATAACTTCTATATTTGCAGTATAACTATACCTACCAACGTAAGCGCTAGTATATAATGCCCAAGCCAAAATGATTAATAACATTTGTTTACTTTTGCTTAATTTATCCATAATTCACCTAAACTAAAATTTTACAATACCTTTTCACATTTCATTATATTATAACATACATATTATAATTTTTCAAGGTAAGTAATAGATATTTTGACCAGTATTTCTAAATTTTTATCTTTTTAATTTTGAAATTAAAACAATTAGAAATATATATTTTTTAGTTTTTTGATTTTTCACACTCATTTAACACTTGACAAATATATAAAATGTGTTATACTGTAAACCGAAATTATCTCTATATAACAAGGAAGGCTATTTTTATGAATATTTTGCACATGAAATATGCAGTAGAAGTTGCAAATACCCGTTCGATCAGTAAGGCGGCGGAAAATCTTTACACTTCACAGCCGAATTTAAGTCGTGCAATCAAAGCCTTAGAAAACGACTTAAAGATTAAAATATTTAAGCGTTCGTCAAAGGGATTAGAAATCACTATTGCAGGCGAAGAATTTTTGCTTTATGCAAAGAACGCATTAGCCCAAATTAA
Organism: Clostridiales bacterium; assembly: GCA_015055735.1. GTDB lineage: Bacteria > Bacillota > Clostridia > Christensenellales > Borkfalkiaceae > UBA1259. Next base: position 109,331 of record SVHP01000001.1, read on the forward strand.
AAAAATCGAGTCCCTTTACGAAAACCGTAACGAGAAAAAATTGCGCCTTTCCATATGCGTACCTAGAGCAAGTTATTTTTCTTATGCTTTTTCAGATTTTGCAAAAGGATTAGACAGCGAATCGAGTGCCGAAATCGTTTATAAAGAAACTAATTCCATGCGTTCGATCTTAAACGTCGTTAAAGAAGAATACGACCTTGGCGTAGTTAGATATCAAAGCACTTTTGAAAAATATTTCAACACTCTTTTTGAAGAAAAAAAGTTAAATCATGAAGTGTTAAACGAATTCACCTACGTAATGCTTATAAATAAAAATAATCCATTAGCGCAAAAAGAACGGATTTTAGCAGAAGATTTGCAGGACTCTATTGAAATTACTCACGGCGACCCGTACGTACCATCTCTCCCTCTTATCGACGTTAAAAGAGCCGAACTTTCGGAATTTAGCAAAAAGCGAATTATGGTTTTTGAAAGGGGTGTTCAGTTCACTTTATTAGAACAAGTGCCAAATACATTTATGTGGATTTCTTCAGCGCCAAAAGAATTGCTAGACAAATTTAATTTAGTAGAAAGAAAGTGCGAATTTAATACTAAAACGTATAAAGACGTTTTAATATATAGAAAAAAATACCATTTAACAAAATTAGACAATGAACTGATCGGAAAAATTATGGATGCTAAACATAAATATTTCTTTGATCATAATTAGAAGGTAGTTTATGAGAAAATTTGACACCAAAGTTCAACATTTAAAATATAAAGTTTTAAGAGAAGTTGCTAGATTTGCTTGGCAAGGTACATTACAAGAAAACCTTTTAAGTATCCCAAAAATAACCGTTCCTGGCAAAGAGCCAACCATGCGTTGCTGTATTTATAAAGAACAAGCAATCGTCACCGAACGTGTTAAATTAGCAATGGGTGGAGATAAAGATAATAAAAACGTCATTGAAGTTATCAACATCGCATGCGACGAGTGTCCTATGGGTGGTTATGAAGTAACCGATGCTTGCCGTGGCTGTTTAGCCCACCGTTGCGAAGACGCTTGCAAAAAAGGTGCGATTACCATTGACCATAATCAAAAGGCTCACATTGATAAAAACAAATGCGTTGAATGTGGACTTTGCGCAAAAGTTTGTCCATACAGTGCGATTATCAACCACAAACGCCCTTGCGAAAAGGCGTGCAAAATCAACGCTATCACTATGGACGATGATAAATCGGCAAAAATTAACGACGAAAAATGCGTTTCTTGTGGCGCATGCGTTTATCAATGTCCTTGGGGCGCAATAAACGATAAGTCTTTTATTCTCGACGTTATCGACTTGATAAAAAACAGTAAGAACAATACCGAATATAAAGTTTACGCCGTAATTGCACCTAGTATTGCTAGCCAATTCGTATATGCAAAACTCGGTCAAGTTTTAACGGGCATAAAAGAGTTAGGCTTTTTCGCCATTGAAGAAGCGGCGCTCGGCGCTGACATCGTTGCGCTTGCCGAAGCTAAAGAGTTGGTCGAAAAAGGGTTTTTAACAAGTTCGTGTTGTCCTGCTTTTGTTTCTTACGTTAAAAAGCAGTTCCCTGACCTTTCGGAATACGTTTCACACAACCTATCGCCTATGGCAACTATCGCTAAAAGTATAAAAGAAAAAGAGCCTAATGCAAAGGTCGTTTTCATAGGACCTTGCACGGCAAAGAAAATGGAATTTCAACAAGAAAGCGTTTCCCCTTACGTTGATACCGTTATTACATTTGAAGAATTGCAAGCGCTTTTCGATAGTAAAGATATAGAAATTGAAAAATTAGAAGAGCAATCTATTGACAGTGCGTCGTACTATGGTAGAATTTTCGGGCGTAGTTGTGGATTATCCGAAGCCGTTGCGGAAGGCATTAAAGAGCGTGGTCTTGAAGGTTTTGACCTAAAAGCAGTACCTTGCGACGGACTTGATGCGTGTAAAGTTGCGCTACTTAAAGCCACAAAACGTATACTTGACGGAAACTTCATCGAAGGTATGGCTTGTGTTGGTGGTTGTATAGGTGGCGCAGGGTGTTTAACACACGGCGATATCAATAAATTAAAACTTGATAAACACGGTAAACTTTCAGTACACGAACAAATTACAAACGCTGTACAAAATTATCAAGATAAATAAATACCTATATAAAAAATAAGGCGTAGCGATAACAAGTATCGCTACGCCTTTTATTTGCCGTTTAATCACATCAATAAATTTATAAGTAAATTACAAGAAATAACAATTAAAACTAGCGCGATAGGATAAGTTGAAGCGTAAGCGCCTGCAACGTCATCCGTTTTAGCGGTTGAAATCAAAGTTCCAAGTGCAGGGGTACTCGTCATACCACCAGTGATTGAACCAAGGTTGCTAAGAAGTGGTAATTTAAGTAAATATTTACCAAGGAAGAAACCTATTATCATAGGTATTATAGTCATAAGTGCGCCACCGACAAATCCCCAAGCAACGATACCAACGTCGCCACCGATTGCTGAAACTAGGCTTACACCACCATCAACACCTGCGCCGATTAAGAATAACATAAGTCCTAATTCTTTTAAGGTCTTAATAGTTGATTCAGGAATTTGTAAAGATAATTTACCGATTTTACCAAAGTGACCGAAGATCAAGCACATAATCAAAACGCCACCGGTAGTACCAAGCGAGAAGTTGATACCATTGAATAGTGGAATTTTAATTCCACCTAAAATCAAACCGCATACGATTGCAAGAGCAAGTGGTGTAAAACCAAAATCATCACAAACGAACAAAGGCTTTTCTTGTTTTTGTGTGCGTTCTTCTAAAATTTCAGGTTTAAGCAAGCCTCTTTCGTAAGCCATATCTGCCTTAACGAATTTAGGAAGAAGTTGAACGAATAAAACTACGCCAACAACACCGAAAGGATAAGCAATTGCGTGACCGATAGTTACGTAGGTATCAGAATTTGGTCCAAACTTTTCAAACATAGCTTCTTGCGCTGCTGAATAACCAGGAGTGGTTGTGAGCGCGCCAGACAAGATACCTGACCAAAAATCCGAACCATATGGTGAAATGAAAGTAAATAGAACAGCAAGAGCAGTACCTATTAAAATTATAACGATACCCATCAAAATATAGGTTTTGAAATTTTTCTTTAAATCTCTAAAGAATTTAGGGCCTGCGATAAAGCCAACTGAACCAACGAATAAAACTAAACCAACATTTTGAATAACGCTTTTATAGAAAGTAGTATTACCCTTTCCTGCTTCTAGACGAAGAGCGCTTATAACAGGCAAATCGCTAGGTATTAAAGTGCAAAGATAACCAAATAAAATTGCAACAAGGAATACGCCAGCAGTACCCAAATTAACACCCTTAATAGTAATTCTACCAAGCAAATAACCTAAAGCAGTGACAACGAATAGACCTGTTAAAAGAGCAGGCAAACTAAAAACGCTAACGTTTGTTACACCATTCTTTTCGGTAATTTTTGCATTAACCCCACACCATACGCCTACAGCAGCAACAGCAATGAGAGCAATAATGACCCAAAGCCATTTAAGGCTTTTCTTTTTTTGATTTTCCATTTCTATTTTTTCTCCTTAAAGTCTTTTCTCACTTTCCCCTTTTCCATTTTGATAAAAGCCTAATGCCCGACCAAAAGGTCGGGCTATTACTTTAAATTGATGGTTGTTTGGTGTAGTTAGGAAGAAGTTGTGGAGAAAGTTTAGTTGGGTTTAATCCAGCGTCTTTCAATTCCTTATCAAAGTTCTTAACGTGATCTAAGGTTAGATCTTTAACTACAACGTCTTTATAAATCTTACCAACACTCTTACCAGCGTTTCTACCGAATACGATGATATCAAGTAAGCTGTTACCCATAAGTCTATTTCTACCGTGAATACCCCCAACGGCTTCGCCGGCAACGAATAGGTTTGGAACGGTCGTACTCATACCGTCAGCACTAATATCTAAACCACCGTTTTGATAGTGTAAGGTTGGATAGATAAGAATAGGATCTTTTCTAATATCGATACCGTATTTACCGAACATACGAAGCATAGCAGGAATTCTCTTTTCGATAGTGCCTTCGCCGTGAATGATATCGATCATAGGAGTATCTAGCCATACGCCTTCGCCATCGGTAGTTTTGATACCGTTATTTCTTTGTTTACATTCTCTAATGATAGAAGAAGCAGTTACGTCACGAGTTTCAAGTGAGTAAACGAATGCTTCACCGTCTTTATTAACTAATTGAGCGCCTAAAGATCTAACCTTTTCGGTAACTAGAGCACCGAAAATTTGGGTAGGTTCAGCAACGCCGGTTGGGTGATATTGAAGGGTATCAGCATAAAGAAGTTTTGCACCTGCTCTATAACCTAAAACCAAACCGTCAGCCGTTGCGCCGTAGTGGTTAGAAGTTGGGAATCCTTGATAGTGAAGTCTTCCTGCGCCACCCGTTGCGATAATAACGGTCTTAGCCTTTGCAACGTAGATATCTTTAGTTTCCATATTCATTAAGATAGCGCCGGCAGCCTTGCCTTCGGTATCTTTAATAATTTCAATAGCAGAAGTGAAATCTACTACAGGAATACCACGGTTTAACACTTCGTCACGAAGAGTTCTCATGATTTCAGCGCCTGAATAGTCTTTACAAGCGTGCATTCTCTTTCTAGAAGTACCACCACCGTGAGTAGTAATCATAGTACCGTCAGCTTCTTTATCGAACATAACGCCTAAATCGTTAAGCCATCTAATAGCGTCTGGTGCTTCGGTAACGAGTTTATATAAAAGTTCGTGTTTAGCAGCAAAGTGACCACCACCAAAAGCGTCTAGATAGTGAGTTGCAGGTGAATCGTTTGGTTTATCAGCTGCTTGGATTCCACCTTCAGCCATCATGGTATTAGCATCGCCTATACGAAGTTTAGTAACCATCATAACTTTTGCGCCTGCATTATCAGCTTCGATAGCAGCAGAAGAACCTGCGCCACCACCACCGATAACTAAAACGTCAACGTCATAGTCAGGCTTAGATAGGTCGATATCCATATCTAAAACTCTAGATTTACCTTGTAAAAGGTCAGCGAGTTCGTGAAGAACTTTTCCACCCTTATTTGGGCCAACTTTTAATAATTCGTAAGCAGACTCGATATAGTCAGGGTGATTTTCTTGTAAAACCTTTTGCTTTTCGTCAGCACTCATTCTTGCGAATAAATTTTGAAGTCTTTTTTCTCTGCTTGCTTCAACCTTTTTCATTGAAGTAAGTTGTTCGTTAGTATAGTTATACATTTTTAATCCCCCTTACTTTTCAATATCTCTATTGTTATAGAGTTCTTTAAGTTCTTCAATAGGCTTATTCATAAGGGTTTCAATAATTTCCTTATAAACGCCCTCGTCAATTTCCTTAACCCTATCTAAAACGTGTTTAGATTCAGGTGCTAAGTATTTACCGTAAATTCTTCTTGCTAGTTCAGCAACTTGTGGGTGAGAAATACCTGCTGGGCAACGAGAAGAACAAACGCCACACATTACGCAGTCAAAAGATTCTTCAGCGCACTTAGCGAAATCGCCCCTTTGTGCGTATGCGATGTATTGCATAACGTTAAGACTTTGCGTACAAGCCTTAGTACAAGCGTTACAGCCGATACAAGCGTAAATTTCTGGATAAAGTTGCATCATAACCATTTCCGAAGTTTTAACAGTTTCGATATCGTAAACTTGTTTAACTAGTGGGAAGAAAGGAAGGGTTGCAACGTACATATCGTTTTCAACTTTAGTTTGGCAAGCCAAACAAGCGTGAAGTTCTCTATCGCCCTTGATACGATAAATAGTTGAACAAGCACCACAGAATCCGTTTCTACAACCACAGCCACGAACTAATTGATAGCCGGCGTATTCCATTGCCTTCATAATGGTTAAACTTTCAGGTACTTGGTATTTTTTACCGAAAAAATAAACATTAACTAAATTTTCCATTTGTTTTTCTCCTTATTAATACTCATCAGGTAAAGCGTCTAATTGGTCCATTCTGAACACAGGTCCGTCTTTACAAACGTATTTTGAACCTACGTTACAACGACCGCACTTGCCTATACCACATTTCATTCTTAATTCTAACGTCGTAAATACTTGCTTTTTATCAAAACCTAGTTCACTTAAACCTTGAAGGGTAAACTTAATCATGATAGGTGGACCACATAAAACAGCAGTCTTATTTGGTTCAAAACCAAGTTCTTTTACGTAGTTAGGAACAAATCCAACGTGACCGTCCCAACCTTCTTGTTCTCTATCGATTGTCAAGTGAACGTTTACGGTTGGATCGTTTTTCCATTCGTCTATGATTTCTTGGTAGAAAACTAAATCGTCTTTACTTCTAGAACCGTAAACGATGTCAACCTTGCCGTAATTTGCTCTGTTATCTCTAACGTAATTGATAACCGAACGAACAGGCGCTAAACCGATACCACCTGCGATAAAGAGCATATCTTGTCCCTTAAATTCGGTTTCAACAGGGAATCCGTTTCCGTAAGGTCCACGAACGGTTATTTGTTGACCTACTTCGGCAGCGTGAATCCAACTGGTCACACAACCGCATTTTTTAATAGAAAATTCAACGTATTTGGTATTTGTTGGTGAAGAAGTGATTGAGAATAAGGCTTCGCCAACACCTGGCATAGAAAGCATTGCGCATTGACCAGGTTTGTGTATAAATGGTTTTTTACCGTCTAACGTTAAAACTCTAAAAGTTTTTACGTCAGGAGTATCTTGTCTAATATCGGTTATTTGACACACGGTAGGTATCAAAGGCTCTTTTATATTATCCATTGTTCTTTCCTCCTAACGTTTTCATTACTTTTACTATATTCATTGAGATTGGGCATTTAGAAACGCATCTTCCACAACCTACGCAACTGAACATACCGTCGTTGTTAGTTGGGAAATATACGAGTTTATGCATAAATCTTTGACGGAATCTTTCCATTTGGGTTACTCTTGGTTGACCTGCGCTCATCTTAGTAAAGTCTGAGTACATGCAAGAGTCCCAACAACGGAATCTTTCTACGCCGTTATTCGTCTTAAAATCTTTAATGTCGTAACATTGACAGGTTGGGCAAACGAAAGTACAAGTTCCACAACCTAGACACGATTCAGAAAGATTTTTCCACTCAGGGCTATTGAAATATTCATCCGTCTTATCCTTACCAAAAGCGTCTGCTTTTAGGTCTTTTAGTGGAAGTTTATTTAATATTTCTTTAATTTTAGCCTTTTCAGCATTCACAACGCTATCGTCGCAATCTTGCACGAGGTCACCCATTTGGTCGATAACTTTCTCACCCTTTTCGGTTTTAGCGTCAAAGTAGAAAGCGTCGTCAGTCTTATAGCAAACGATATCGCCTTCAGGTTGACTTGCGTCTATGCCGAAAGTTTGGCAGAAACAAGTTTCAACAGGACGAGAACAAGCCATCGATACGATAACGCCGTGTTCACGTCTATTTTTGTAATAAGTATCAACCGGTTCAGCTAAGAAAACTTTATCTAAAACTTCTAAGCTCTTAACGTCGCAAGCACGAACGCCGAAAACTACGAAATCTTCATTTTCCGAACGAGTATCGATAACTTCAATGCTCTTACCTTGAGTCTTGAACGCCATCAAAGTTTCGGTTTGTGGGAAGAAAAAGTCTTTTGCGCTTCTATCAGTCTTTAACGCATCGCTCATTTTCAAGCCGTCTTGGAACTTTTTGTAAGCAACTCTGCCTTGTTCAAGATCAACAGGAATATATAAGGTATTGTTTTCAGCAATTTTATTAAAGAGAGCGTTTGAATTTGTTAATAAACATTTCTTCATATTATTTGTCCCCCTTATTTACTGCATCGCCTGGTTCTATATCTTCTTTAGTGTAGTTTACTAAAGGAGCACGGCTTCCAACTTCTTCACCCGCTTGGTAATCGCCATAGAAAGAGTTAATGTCTTTAATAAACTTTCTATTCAATAAATGAAGTGGGATATTTTGTGGGCAAACTCTTGAACATTCGCCACAGTCGGTACAACGACCTGCAACGTGGAAAGCACGAATAATATGGAACATTTTTTCTTCAAAACTGTTTGCAGGAGATTTGTTTTCTACGCCCGAATTTGGGTTGTCGAACACGCACTTTTCACAAGTACATGCAGGACAAGCGTCACGACAAGCGTTGCAACGAATACAACGTGAAAGTTCGTTTTGCCAGAAAGCAAATCTTTCATCAGCGCTCATTTTTTCAAGTTCAGCAACTTGGTCAAAACGATTGCTATCAACAACGTCGCCTTCTTCGCCTAATAATTGGTCAAATGCAACGTGCTTTTTGCTCTTACAGTTTTTACATCTTTCTAATAGAACGTCAGCCTTAGCAATTTCTTTAACTCCGTCGTATAGAGTTTCAACCTTTAAGGTATTGCTATCAGTGTTGATAGACACTACGCCGTCGCCTAAAGCCATTTTAATTTTATTGATATCAACCATACCTTCGCAAGGAATACCTACTACGTAAACCTTTTCCCTATCGAAACGATGTTCGGTTAAAAGTTGGTTAAAACTGTAAGTATCGCAAGGTTTTAAGAAAGCTAAAACCTTACCGTCTTCTTTTCTAGTTTCTTTAACTAGATATTTAGAAAAGTTTGCGCCCGAAAAATCGTCGAACACGAAACTATCTTTCATTTCTTGTACTGAAGTGAATATTGCAGGCGTTTGGTCGTATGAAAATTCACCTTTCTTCCAACCTAGAACACGAGTCACAGTTCCGTCAGCCAAGAGTTTTTCTGCTATTTCAATAAGATTATCACGAGTTATCTTTTGCATCTTAAGTCCTCCAATCTCTTGTTTTCGCCAAGAGCAGTAACCGTTTGAACGAAATCGTTCATGGTTGCAGCAAATTTAGCACCTTCAGCAGCCGAAACCCATTCAACACGAGTACGTTCTTTTTCTATTCCAAGATAATCTAACATAGAGAATAGTAAAGCCATTCTTCTTCTAGTGAAGTAGTTTCCTGAAGTGTAGTGGCAGTCGCCTGGGTGGCAACCACAAATGATAACCCCGTCAGCGCCACGTTGGAAAGCACGAAGAACGAACATAGGGTTAACACGACAAGAACAAGGCACTCTTATAACCTTAACTTCAGCAGGATAACTTAATCTGCTACCACCGGCAAGGTCTGCACCAGCGTAAGAACACCAGTTACAACAAAAAGCAACTATTTTTGGTTTAAATTCATTTACTTGCATATTGCGTCAACCTCCGCCATAATTTGTTTACTTGCAAAACCCTTAAGATCCATAGCGCCTGATGGACAAGCAACCGTACATGCGCCACAGCCTTGACATACCGCTTCGTTAACGGTTGCAACCCTACGGATAAGCGTCGTTCTATTTGGACCTCTAAATTCTTTATCAGAATAAGAAATTGCACCGTAAGGACAAACTCTTTCACAACTTGAACAGCCGTTACACATCAATTCGTCTGAATGAGCAACGCAAGGGTTACCTGTAAGTTT
>SVHP01000063.1 GCA_015055735.1 Clostridiales bacterium
CGTACCGTAGAAGATACGCTTAAAATTCGTGGTTTTATTGAGCAGAAACAGCCTAAAACGGCAGTTGTTATAGGTGGTGGCTTTATCGGCCTTGAAATGGCAGAAAACTTTGCTGAACTTGGCATTAAAACCACTATCGTGCAACGCTCCAACCATCTTTTACCGACGGTTGATTGTGATATAGCGTCGTTTATCCATGCAAACTTCCGTCATCATGGCGTACAATTGTTACTAAACATAAATACAAATAAAATGAGTATTACAGGCGAACAAGTTTCGCTTGACCTTGATAATGGCTCGAATATAAGCGCTGATATGGTTGTGCTTGCAGTTGGCGTTACGCCAGAAAATACGCTTGCTAAAAAAATAGGTTTAGAACTTGGCATTAAAGGTGCAATCAAAGTCAACGCAAAAATGGAAACTTCAATTCCCGATATCTATGCAGTAGGGGACGCAACCCAAGTTAAACATTTTATAACTGATAAAGATTCCGTAATTGCACTTGCAGGGCCTGCCAACAAGCAAGGTCGTATAGTTGCCGATAATATTTGCGGGATAAATAGCGAATATAAAGGTTCGCAAGGATCTTCGGTTATTAAACTCTTCGATATGACTGTTGCAACTACTGGAATTAACGAACAGCAAGCCAAAGCAAACGGCATCGAATACGAAAAAGTTATTTTAACGCAAAACTCACACGCTGGCTATTATCCAGGCGCAACGGCAATGACCGTTAAACTCATTTTTGAAAAGTCGACTTATAATATTTTAGGCGCGCAAATTGTCGGCTATGACGGTGTTGATAAACGCATTGACGTTATTGCAACGGCAATTAGGGCAGGTATGAAAGCCGATGAACTAAAAGATTTAGACCTTGCTTATGCTCCGCCATATTCTTCTGCAAAAGACCCCGTAAATATGGCAGGTTTTGTTGTAGAAAATATCAAAAATGGCATAGTAAAGCAGTTTTATTTTGAAGATATTCCGTCTTTAAGAGAAAGAAATGACGTGATTTTGCTTGATACTCGTACACCTTTTGAATATATGCGTGGTCATGCAGAAGATTTTATCAATATTCCACTTGATGATTTAAGAGAGCGTTTGGGCGAACTTGACAAATCTAAAACAATCTTCGTTATGTGCCAGAGTGGCTTGCGCAGTTATTTAGCAACTCGCATTTTAATGCAAAACGGCTTTGACGCATATAACTTTGCAGGTGGTTTTAGATTATACAGCAGTATCAAGAACGAAGAAATGTTATCCAAACAATGCTACACCTGTGGTATGGAAAAAGGTAGGTAATATGAAACCGTATATTATTTTACATATGCTCGTTTCTATTGATGGAAAGATTACGGGCGATTATATGAATACCGATACTGCAAGCACGCTTTGTGAAGAATATTATCGCATAAACCGTGAGTACAAAGCTGACGCTTTCGCTTGTGGAAGAATTACTATGGAAGGTAGTTTTACAGGTGGTGTAAAACCCGATTTAACCCTTTATAAAGGCGTTAAAATTCCACACGAAGATTATATTGCAAAACAGCACGATTATTATGCTGTTTCCATAGACCCACACGGCAGATTAGGTTGGCAGAATAGCGAGATAAAAGACGAAGATCCAGGCTACGATAATGCGCATATTATCGAAGTATTAACTGACGATATTAACGATGAGTATTTAGCGTTTTTGAAAGACAAGGGGATATCGTATATCTTCTGTGGCAGGGATAAAATTGACGTTAAGTTAATGAACGAAAAACTCTATTCGCTATTTAATATCGAGAAATTGATGTTAGAGGGTGGTGGACTTACGGATAGTTTGTTTTTAGATGCCGATAGTATTGACGAAATGAGTTTAGTAGTTGTGCCTTTAGTTGACGGCTCTAAAACTGGAATTGACCTTTTCGCAGGAAAGAATTGCAACGTTCAAGAATATGAGTTAACTGATTGCCAAAAACTTCCCCAAAACGGCTTATGGCTAAATTATAAGAAACTAACCTATAAATAAGAATTGGACGGAGATACAATATGAAATTGAAAAGTATTTTGCTTGTTGTTAAGGATATAGAAAAATCGAGAAAATTCTATCACGACTTGTTTGGCATAGATTTAGTAGTTGACAATGACGGCAATATGATTTTAACAGAAGGGCTTGTCCTTCAAGACGAGAAAATATGGAAATCGTTTTTAAATAGAGATATCATGCCCAAAAGTAACTCTTGCGAATTATATTTTGAGGAGCAAGATATCGAAGCGTTTATTGACAAATTAGAAAAACTTTATCCCTCGATTGAATATGTAAATCGTCTTATGACACATAGTTGGGGGCAACGAGTTATTCGATTCTACGACTTGGACGGTAACTTGATCGAAGTAGGAACACCGGTGTAATTAACAAATTCTAATGTAGAGAGACTTATTATGGATGAAATTTTAATTAAAATACTTGTATGTTTTCTTGCAGGTGCTGGGGCAGGTATTGGAACGGGTTTTGCAGGTATGAGCGCTGCCGCAGTAATAGGCCCTATGCTCATAACATTTTTGGGTGTTCCTGCTTATGATGCGGTAGGAATAGGGCTTATTAGCGACGTTTTAGCAAGTTTAGTCAGCGCCTATACGTATAAAAAGAGTGGAAACTTAGACGTTAAAAACAGTTTGCCATTACTCGTAAGTGTTCTTATCGTAACGATGATAGGAAGTTTTGTGGCAAGCTTTTTACCCGAACAGACAATGAGTGGAACAATGCAAATTGCGTTGATTATAATAGGATTGCGTTTTATTATAAAGCCCGTTAACAAAACGAGAGAACAATTAGAAGAGATTTCTCCAAAAGCAAGATTTATAAAAGCAATAATCGGTGGCGTATTCGTTGGTTTTATTTGTGGCTTCGTTGGGGCAGGTGGTGGAATGATGTTACTGCTCGTTTTAACTTCGTTTCTTGGTTATCCTATGCATTTGGCGGTTGGCACGAGCGTATTTATTATGGCGTTTACGGCGCTTACAGGTGGTGTAAGCCACTTTATAATTGGTGGAGTTCCCGACGTTCTTTGCCTTGTTCTTTGCGTTGTATTTACTTTGCTTTGGGCAAGAATTGCTGCTAAAATTGCCAATAAATCTAACGCTAAAACGTTAAACCGTGTAGTCGGTATCGTTATGATTGTTACCAGTATCGTAATTTTAGTAGTGAACTATCTTTTATAAGTGAATAAACGGGGTAGTATTGACTAATGAATAGAAAAGAATTAGAAGAATATATATTAGATACATACGGCGTTAGTCCAGAATATCCGTGGATAAAATACCCTTTCTTTTCCGTTTTTCGCCACAAAAGCAATAATAAATGGTTTGCCGTGATTATGACTATTGATAAAAGCAAACTTGGTATAAAAGAAGACGGGCAAATTGACGTTGTAAACTTAAAGTGTGATGCAAATATCGTTCCGTCAATGTGGAAAGAGCAGGGGATATTCCCAGCCTATCACATGAACAAAGAACACTGGCTAACCGTCGCTCTTGACGGTAGCGCAACTGATAATAATCTCAAATTTTTACTAGCGTTAAGCTATGATTTAACCGATAAAAAGAAAAGATAGGGAAGAAAAAATCTCCTCTATCTTTTTTTCTGTTATAGGTTTAATTTATGTGTTTTATAATATTCGCTTGGCGAAACAAGATTGCCTTTTATGAATTCACAAAACATATAACGCTTAATATGGTCGAATTGACCTGTTTTTGAACACCAAGCAAAGCAGGGAATTCTTCCAATGGTTCCGTCACTTGACACCGAATAGAAAAATGACGCAAATTTTTTACAATCTTTTTCGGGATTGATTTCTCTTTTGTTTAACCAAATGCAACCCGAACTTTTTGCCCATTCAAGAAAATCTTTGATTTCTTCTTCGTTTGGTTTGAATAAGCCTGAGTTTTCTTTTCCAGGAACTGCTTTTGATTTAATTTTAAACCAAATTTCTTTCTCGTTGCCACAGACGTCTTTGTAATTTTGCATAATAACTATGCCTCCTTGAAAATGATAATTATCCACAAAGAGGCAAAAGAAAAACCCATCGTAACGATGGGTTAATAGCGTGCTTTATTGCCCATCGTTCAGCCTTTAGCACCTTGCTATCAAGTAGGTTGCTGTGCGGTCAACGGGGCTGTCCCTCACGCACTCTTTATGGTTATTTAATTATAAAGCAAATGTGAATTTAAGTCAACTCTTAATCTTTATTTATGTAAAATATTTTGCTAATTGTACAATTCGTATGAGAATCTCGTGTTTGCACATATTCTTCCACGATTTGGAAAAATGTTCTTAAACGAAATTACGAGAAAAGAAATTCAAGACTTTTTATTCGGACTAGTTGACCAAGGCAAAAACAGAACGGCGCATAAGATAAAACAACTTATGTCAAATATGTTCGTTATGATTGCCGACGACTACGACTTACGAAACCCAGTAGAAAAAGTAGTGCTTTCACACTATAAAGTTAAAAAGGGTAGGGCGTTTACAAAAGAGGAAGAGCATAAAATTATAGAGTATTGTAAAAAGAACCCTTACCTTGCCGGTGTATCTGCCGTG
>SVHP01000023.1 GCA_015055735.1 Clostridiales bacterium
CCGATTATTCTTGCCGTCTTAACGTAGAAGAATCTAACCCTGAAAAGAAAGTTGCCGACTTTATCCATTTCTTGCCCGTTTTAGCGTATGACGGAAGCACGATGAAGCAAATCAACGCGCAAGATATTTTGGATATCGCTATGGCAGGTACGAGCGCAACGCTTCTTGCTAAGCGTTGGGAATCGGCTTTACTTGTTAACGTTGATAACGATACTTTGGGCAGATTACTTGCAAATAAAGACGCGCTTGACGCTCTTATGCGTATTGAAGGATTCCGTTCATTAAATCAAGATATTACGGCAATTATAAATAAGTCGGAAGCCGTTAAAAAGGCTAAAAAAGAAAAGGAAACAAAACTTACTGACAAGGAAAAGAAAGAACTTACGCAAGAAGAAAAAGAATATAAATCTATGCGTAAGCAAATTCAAGAAAAACTTATTAAGTTTGCTACGCGCGTTCCTATCTTTATGTATCTTACCGATTACCGTGAACGTTCACTTAAAGACGTTATTACACAGTTGGAGCCTGGGCTATTCAAAAAGGTTACGGGCTTGGACGTTAATGACTTTAATTTGCTTTGTTCTATCGGCGTGTTTAACGCAAGTCTTATGAACGACGCAATATTTAAGTTTAAGCGTTATGAAGACTCGTCGCTTTCATACACGGGTATAGAAAAATCCGTTAAAGACGAAGTTGGTGGTTGGGATACTGTTATCCGCCGTGAAGAGTATGAAAAATTATTCTTTAACCAACAAGCAACGATGCAAGCGACTATATCGGACGCAATTGTCGAAGAAATTGCCGTTACGGAAGATAAGCCGAAGGTTACACCAAAGGTTAATCCTTACGTGGTTACAACAACTCAAAAACAAGAAGTTAAAGAAGAAAAACCTGCTTTTGACTATTCAAAAGTTGTCGTTGGTGTGGTTGTTACCCACGCAAAGTTTGGAGATGGCACAATTATCAATATCGATAAAGCGCAAAAGTATATTAAAATCAAATTCGCCGTTGGCGAAAAAATGTTTATCTTCGATGCCTTTGAGAAGGGTTTCTTAAAAATCAAATAAACAAAACAGGTCTACTTTTTATCAAGTAGACCTGTTTTTATTTTGATTTCATATTTTCATGCTAATAACCTTCTTGCTTTTCGATATGAGTTGAAAAATCAAAAAAAATATGATAAAATTATATTATAACTGGAGGGTGAAAATGAGTTATTTTTCTGATTTGTATTCAAAAATAAAATATCCAATAAGTAGAGATGGGGTGCCTGGTTTAAGAAATGCTCAAATAGGAGCAATTCACGCTATCGCTGCTCATGACACACTATCCCCACTTGATGCAAGTGTGATAGTGATGCCAACGGGCTCAGGTAAAACTTCAGTATTAATGATGGCTCCTTATGTTTTACAAAAACAAAAAGTTCTTGTGGTGACACCGAGCGCTATGGTTCGCGGGCAAATTGTAGACGACTATAAAAAATTAAAGACATTAAAAGCTATAGGTGTATTCGATGAGGAAGTTCCTGCGCCTACAGTATACGAAGCTGAGCAAATGTTTGACGAGAATCAAAAAGATGCTATTTTATCGGCAAACGTAGTTGTCGCTTCGCATAAAGTAGCTTTATCCATATCAAAAAACATGATAAAAGAAGAATTTGATTATATCATAATTGATGAGGCTCACCATGTTCCTGCCCCAACTTGGCAAGAAATACTATTTAATATGAAAAATGTATCTTCATTGTTGGTAACAGCAACTCCTTTCAGGTTGGATAAAAAAGAAATTAATGGTACACATATATACAATTATCCTCTTTCTAAGGCTTATCGTGACGGAGTTTTTGGATCGATCACATTTATTCCTATTGAAGAAAGCACAGATAAAGATCGCTGTATTGCTCTTGAAACGGAACGAGTTTTATTAAATGATAGAGCTAGTGGATACAATCATTATATTATGGCAAGAACCGACACTAAAGAAAAGGCTAAAAATCTTGAAGAAATATATTCTAAATTTACAAAGTTGAAATTAAAACGTATAGATAGTTCCATGTCATATAGAACAGTAACTCATACTATAAAAGCATTACGCGAACAAAAGCTAGATGGAATTATTTGTGTAGATATGCTTGGGGAAGGGTTTGATTTTCCAAATCTAAAGATTGCTGCAATTCATGAACCTCAAAAATCACTAGCAAGCACATTACAATTTGTTGGACGTTTTGCACGCACAAATGCTCTCGATGTAGGTCCCGCAAAATTTATTGCCATGAATGACGAAACTCTTCGTATTGAAAACAGAAAATTATACACGAGTGACTCAGTTTGGCAAGATATGATAATTGAAATGTCAGAAAAGAAGATTGGCGGAGACATAGAAAATAGTGATACAATTAAACAATTCTCAAGACCTGAGACTGGTGAAGAAATAATTTCTTTACATAATGTGCGGCCTAATTGTCATGCACGAGTATACAAAGTATCAAATTTTAATTTTGATGCACCTTTGCCTAAAGAATTAAATGTTGGAAATAATCTTTATAAAAGTCTTAAAACCAAAACTATTGTGGGAATTTCCTCAACTAAAGAAGTGCCCCTTTGGTTGGAAGGGAGTCAAGCGGTTAATACTAAAATAAATCTTTATATTGTTCATTATCAAGAAAAAACGAATCTTTTATTTATATATTCTCAACAAAAAACGGAGATTGTATACGACTTAATAGTAAAAAGTTTTTGCGAAAAATATTCTAAAATTCCTAGAGATGAAATGAATCGAGTTCTCGCAGGTTTTACAAACTATGAATTTTTTAATACTGGAATGCAAAACAAATATGCCGAATCTGGAGAATCCTATAGAATTTATGCAGGTTCAAATACGGCTTCTTCAATTAATGAAACAACTGGTAAAATGTTATCAGCCGGACATGCATTTTGTAAAGCTACGCAAAATGATTTAGAGACAACCATAGGATATAGCAGCGGATCTAAATTATGGAGTAGCGCTTACCTCTCAATTCCTGAATATATTGAGTGGTGTGATTCTTTCGGTAGTAAAATTGCAAATAATTCTATTATCGTTAAAACAAATACTAATTATGATAAACTTCCTATATGGACTCAAATCAACAATTATCAAGACAATATATTATTTGGTTTTTATTCTGAAAAAGCATACATATCACCTCCTCAGTTACGCATCAAAGAAGAAAAAGTAGGCTTATTGGTCGATGGAGAAATAAAAAATATCACTGTGTCACAAGAAAAGGATAAAGTTTTTTTTGATTTTGTATTAGGTGAACATACTGATAATTTTTCTTGCGACATAAATGGTAAGTATTTATCAAAATCTAATAAATTTGTATGTCGTGATGGAATTCATACTATTTCGTTGTCTCAATATTTCCTTGAAAACCCATTAATTTTCAAAACTGCAGATGATACTGTTTATACAGGTTACGAAGTTCTTTATGGAAACATAAACCATGAGCAATTTGATAATTCTCAGATAATAGATTTGGATTGGGAATGTTATAACACAAATATTAAGATAGAATTTGATTTGGAAAACAAAAAAAACACTGTACATAAATCTTTACAAACATTTATTACAAATGATTCATCTTATTCAATTATTCTTCAAGATCATGGCTCTGGTGAAGTTGCGGATTATATAACTCTAAAAACAGTTGGTTCTATGATTAATGTTGAATTATTTCATTGCAAAGCTATGAAAGGCGAAAATTATAATTCTAGTATAAATGATGTATATGAAGTAGCACAGCAGGCAATTAAAAGCACGGTATGGCTCAAATCAAAAGCTATTCTACTAGAAAAACTTTTATATCGCTTAACAAATTCTAGTAATACAAAATTTATCCGTGGAAATTTAAATACCCTTAAAAGTTTGTTAAAAAGCCAAAAAGCTTTAGAAGCTACTATTTTTATAGTTCAGCCTGCCTTAAGTAAATCAACTACAATGAAAGATACTGTCGGTACAGTGTTATCGGCTGCCTCGTTTTATTTAAGTAATACAGGAAGAGTAAAGGAACTTAAATTTATAGGAAGTAAGTAGCAACTATAAACAAAAAGCTTATCATATAAAATACTAAAATTCAATTAAGAGTTCAATGAGTGAAGCACACACTCCGCCAAAAAACCTCAAAAAAGCACCTTTTTTAATCAAAAAATGGGTGTTTTTTTATTTTTCTTTTTCAACTTTGGATGGATTTTGGGAGAGTTTTTGATTTTCGTCTAAATCATAAACGAATTTTGTTGTTTTTTATAATGAAAGAGAGAAGTATTAAGAGTGGAAACTTCAGTTTGTGTGGTTGCTATAAGGTGAAAAAATATTTAATAGAGTAAAATAAAAAGTCCTGACGGGTGTCGGGACTTTTTTGTATGACTTTTTATAGTAATGCGTTATCTCGGGTGGTAAGCTTTCGATATTCTTTTGGGGTTATTCTAAATCTGTTCTTAAAATGCTTGTTAAAGTGCGATATTGACGAAAATCCTAAATCGTTAGAAATTTCTGCAATAGTTTTATTCGTGGTCTTTAATAATATAGTTGCGTGTTGAAGTCTTATTGCGCATAGGTGTTGGGACATGGTTATTCCCATATATTTTTTGAACACTCTACAAATATAACTTAAATTATAATGGAAAGGTTTTATGATTTCTTCAAGGCCACCTTTGGCATAGGACAGCATATTAAAACGAGAAAGCAATTCTTCAAACCAAGCGGGGTAATTTTTTACTTGGTTAAGGTCTTTTGAAAAAAGTAAACAACTTAAAAGGTCAATAAGTATAACCGTCGCTATGGCACTTTTTGCGGTAGGATTATCCATAGACATTCCCGTGAAGTAGGTAAACTTATGTTCAAGAACGTTTAACTCGTCAAGCGAAAGTTTGGCTTTAGGTACGGTTAAAGAATTAGTAATCGTGTTGTATAAGTTAAAGTCGATTGTTTTAGCGCATTTTTCAAGTAGTTTTTGCGAAACGATTATATCTCTATGAGAACAGTAAGTGTTGTCAATTTTTTTGAAAGTATGAATATCTTGTGGCCTTAAATAAACTATATCGCCGGTGTGTAAAATTTCACTATATCCGTTTACCAAATGTTCGATTTTTCCTTCTAAAACGTAAAAGAACTCAAAATATTCGTGTATGTGATAATACACGGACGTATCATATTGATCGGTTATTTTCGTGCCCAAAGGTATGCTTTCAGAAGTCATATAATCGGGAATAATCCATTCTGGTTTTAATTGTTTATTTTTCATAGTTTTTCCTTTTTTAAACAATATATATGATGTTTTATTTTTTCTCGCATTATATAATAAAGTGGTTATTTTTGTCAATATCGCTGGGGTAAAAGGTCAAAATGTGGTAGATTTGCGAAAAGATATGTATAGACTATGCCTATATGCAGTGATATAATTTAGGTACAAAATGGGTTTCGTGGCTACAAAATATTTATTTGCGAAAATTCCGTGTTGTTTAAGGAGGTATGTAATGAAAAAAATGAAAAAGATACTCAGTATCGCAATGGGCTTGATGATGACCACGTGTGCTTTTGCTGGCTGTGGTTATTTCGTAAGTGATTATGCTGCTAGCGATTTAGTTAAACCTGTGTATCAAGACAACTTCGACTTGATGATTTTTGGGGATCACTATCTCGATGCAGATGAAAGAAGCTTGACCATGTATAAAGAAGCAGGATTTAATACTTTTAACTATTATCCTACAGCTTCTTCAGCTTCACAAGTTGATGAAGCGGCGGCTTTATGTGAACAAATTGGGTTAGATATGATTGTATTCGGTGGCTCTCCACTAAACTGGGGAATTGATAGAACTATCTATCCAGACGCTATCGAAGAAACAAAGTTCCCTAACTACTTCAAACAATTTGATACTTTAGGAATTGATTTTGATAAATTATCAGCAGTAAAGGGTTTCTACTTTATTGATGAACCAAATGCTGGTCAATTTGCAAACATGAAAGATTGTTACGTTGATTGGTATAATCAAAACTATTCATCTAGCAAAATTTGGCATGCAAATATGTTCCCATCTTACGCAACTCCAGAACAATTAGGCGTTGACGCAACTGCGGATAAGACTGCTTTTGAAGTTTATATTGAAACATATGCTGAACAAGTTATTAAACACGTTCAAGGCGGTAAAGCTGATATTGGTGTTGACCACTATCCACTAATGAAGCGTGGTATGGAAAACTTCTTGTCTCCAACTTATTTATCTGACCTTATGGTTGTAAGTTCTGTTGCTCACAGATACGGCGTTGATTTTGCAAGTTGTATTCAAGCAGCTGGTTGGGGAAATTACAGAGTTCCAAAGAAAACTGCAGACATTGGTTTCCAAGTTTATACCAACTTAGCATTAGGTGCTAAACGTTTAGAATATTATCCATATAACACAACTGGTTACGATGGATATGAAGGGATGTTCTTCTATGGCTCAAAAGGTCCATCTTACGATGCAGTTAAGAACATAAACGAACAAATTAAGAAAATCGACTATCTATTTGATGCATTCGCATGGCAAGGTGCAAAGACTATCACTGGTGCAACTGCTGATGAAAATTCAGGTTTTGAATACGTTGGTAAGTATGAACTAGCTTCTCTTGAAGGAATTAAGAGCGTTTCAGCTTCTTACGATGCTCTTATCGGTCAATTCAAAGATGATAACAATTATCAAGGATATATGTTGGTAAACTACACTGAACCTTCAAAAGAATTGAAAAATACTATTGAATTAGAATTTAACGACGCAAAAGGCGTGCTTATGTATCGTGCAGGCGTTGAAATGTTATTAAAGGTTGAAAATAATAAACTTAGCGTTCCGCTAGAAGCTGGCGAAGGGGTATTCATTATTCCACTTAATAAGATTGCAAAAGCTTAAAAATAGGGGAGATTGATTTATGAAAAATGAATCATCAAAAGTAAACGGAAAGAGAATTTTCGAACGTCGTGGTAAAATTTTTGCATATTGCATGGTTTCGGTTGCCGTAGTTCATTTTTTGATATTCTTTGTATATTTGAACTTTGAGCAATTTAGAATGGCGTTTGCTTATGAGTTGGCAGATGGTAGTGAAAAATTTACTTTTGATAATTTTACTAGGATTTTTACCGATTTGAAATTGCCTAATTCAATTATGCTATACTCATTAGTGAATACTATGCAATATTGGTTAATGGGCGTAGTAAAACTTATTGTAACGGTTTTCGTATCTTATTTCCTTTGGAAAAAGGTTGCAGGGAATAAATTGTTTATAATTTTATTCTTTCTTCCTTCGATTATACCATCGGTATTATACGTAACGTTGTTTAAGAACATGATTTCTTCGGTAGGCCCTTTGGCGGTTATCTTAAAAGACCTTTTCGGTTATGAAATGCCACCACTTATGGCTCAACCAGAAACGGCAACTAATACTATAGTGTTCTTTACATTTTGGGCAGGGTATGGCGTTAATATGCTTTTATATCTCGGTGCATTTGGAAGAATACCTGACGGCGTAATAGATGCTGGCAAGATAGATGGTTGCGGATGGCTTAGAGAACTTTGGTCAATAGCATTGCCTTTGATTTGGGAAACGCTTTCAGTTATGTTAATATTGAACGTTTCTACATTGTTTACGGCAACGGGGCCTATCCTATTATTTACCAACGGTGTAGAATATAACCATACTTATACCCTTTCTTTTTGGATTTATCAAGAAGTTAGCGCAGGTAATTTGTATTATCCGTCGGCAGTAGGCTTGTTCTTTACGGTCGTGGCTATTCCATTAGTTATAATAAGTAGGTGGATTACTGCAAAATTAAACAAGGGGGTAACTTACTAATGAAAGAAAAAGAAAGTGGTAAAAAACCTATCTCAACTTCGTTTAAGATTGTAAAGATAGTAGTTGCAATTATTTTTGCAATTCACGCCATAACGTTAGTGTTGCCCGTTGCTTGGGGATTGGTAGTTTCGTTAACTCCAACTGACTTCTTTATGCTTAATGGGTTTTTGAAGTTTCCAACTTCAATAGAGTTTAACAACTACGTGGAAGCATTTACTAGCATTGAAGCTGGTGGGTTTACCTTCTCAGGTATGTTAATAAATAGTGTATGGTGGGCGGCTGGCGGTGCATTTTTAGGTGTTGCCGTATCGGCGATGACTGCTTATGCTGTTGCAAGATATAAGTTTATGCTTGGCCCTGTTATTTACTGGGTAGCAGTAATCAGTATGATGATACCGATAATGAGTAACTTAACTGCATTATTTAAGTTATCCGCTGCAATGAGTATTTATAACACTCCGTTTATGCTGTTGACACAAATGAGTGGTATGGGATTCAACTTCGTAGTGCTTTATAGTTTCTTTAAGGGTATAAGTGGTGAATATGCAGAAGCGGCATTCATTGACGGGGCAGGGCATTTTAGAGTGTTCCTTACAATTTATGCACCACTTGCAGTTCCTTCGATGATAGCGCTTGGTTTAACAACGTTTATAGGGCTTTGGGGCGACCCACAATTCCCATTGTTGTTTATGCCAGAATATCCTACGTTGGCATCGGGGCTTTATACATATCAAACAGCTATTGATAGAGTGCCTGGTATGACACCTATATTGTATGCATGTTTGCTTATTACTACAATTCCTGTTCTTGCTTTATTCGTAATATTTAGGGATAAATTTATGGATATGCAATTATCGGGCGGTATTAAAGGTTAATGGATAAAATTTACCACAAAGGTAAATGAATATATAAAAAAAGGAGAAGAAAAAAAGATGAAAAAATTATGTACTATGTTAACAGCACTTATGTTAGTGCTAGTAATGTCAACTGGCGTATTTGCTGGTTGCAAAAGCAATGAAGAGGGTCTTCTATCAAGCTACGAAGATAGACCTAACCAAGTAAGAGTTTTGCATAACAATGCTGGCTTTGGTGATCAATGGATAAAAGACGTTGCTAAATATTACATGGATAATATTGACACAGATACTTATATCAATATTAAGAACACACCATTAGACGGCGAAGAAGGAATTAAACTTTCTGCAGGAACACAAACTCACGACGTTTATTTATTAAGCTATTTATATGATTATAATAAAGCTGATAATTTCCTAGTTGATTTGGCTGATATTTATAACGGCAACTCAACTGGAGAAAACGTTCTTGTAAAAGATAAGATTAGCGATGAACTTGAAAGCAAGATTTATCCAGCTAATAGTGACAAGATTTACTACTTGCCATATGGTGAAGGTTTAAGCGGATATAAGTTCTGTTATAACCTTACTACTGTTGAAGAAGCTTTAGGCGAAAATTACGTTTTACCTAGAACGACTGATGAACTTTTTGAGTTTGGTGATGCATTAAAGGAAAAGAACGTATTCTTAACAGTTGCTCACTATGGCGACGGTATGGATTATTTCAGCCCTGAAATTTGGCTTGCTCAAGCAATGGGTATTGAAAACTATAATCACACTTTAGCAGGTGAATATAAGAACGCTCAAGGTGAATGGGTATTCTCTGAAGATTATCCACACGCTGTTGCAAACAATTTAGATGCTTATGCTGCAATGTATGATGTTGTTTCTAAACTTACCTTAAAAACAAATGGATATATGCACTCTAACAGTGACGCTATGGACTTTATGGCTGCTGAAAGAGCACTTGCAGGTTTAGGTTTTGCTACTAACCCAGCAAAAGTTGCATATCACTATAACGGTTCTTACGTTTTAGGCGAAATGAACGAATACTTAAAGACAATGGAAAGCAAAGGCCAACCACAAACATTAGGCGCAACAAAAGTTCCTCTTATGAGTTCTGTTGCAGACCGTTGTGATACTATCAACAGTGATGAAGTTCTTCGTCAAGTAGTTGACTACGTTGATGGCGTTACTGCTACTAAGCCAGAAGGCGTTTCAGATGCAGATATCGAAACTGTTAGAAGTGCAAGAGGTATTGCAGCAACACACGTTGGTGGTTCTATCGCTATCGGCAAAAAGGCTCAAAATTTAGAAGGTTGTAAAGATTTCGTTCGTTTCTTAACTTCTGACATAGCTCAAAAGATTGCTTCTGAAGCCTTAGGTGGATTAGTAAGACTTCCTTATGGATACAACGCTTATGAAGAAATTAAAGATGATGCTTCAGTTGCACAATTCATCAAAGATTGTATGAAGATAGATAACGAAACTAATTATATCGTTGATCAAGCTGCAACATCTGTTAACGAGTTATTCGTTAAATACGGTGGATTCAAAATTTATCCTGTACAAATTAACTTGTTCAGCAACGCAGGTGGACTTAAGACTCCTGAAGCATATGCTCAAGAATGTTTAAGTCATTACGTTGGTGATAGATGGTCAACAATTGTTAGTGACTATAAGAGAGCTATAGGAGCTTAGTTATATAATATAAAATTTGGAGTAAAATATGAAAAAAAGATTTTTAAGCATATTATTTGCAATATTAATGGTATGTTCTCTAGGTCTTACGGGCTGTAAATTTTTTAGCAAAAGTTCAGAAGGAAATAAAATTGTTCTTGATAACGAAATCGTTTCTACAGCTGAATTAGGTTCTACATTTACTGTGCCAACGGCTCACTTGGCAGATAAAAAAGGCAAACAAGTTGAAGGTACTGTTGAAATTCAAGTTCTTAACCCTAGCGAAATAATTATTGCGACTTCTGCTATGGATGTGCTTGCTGATAAAGTAGGTACTTATAAGGTTACTTATTCATATCAAGGTCTTGAACCATTAGTTTATGAAGTAAAATCACAAGATACAACAGGACCTATCATCACTCCTAACGACGTATTCTATAATCTATACAAAGATGAACCAGTAGTTCTTCCTACACAAGTTATAGAAGACGTTTCAGACGTTGATTACAGCACTTCTGTATTAAGGGTTTATAAGAAAGATAATCCAAGCAAGGAATATATTATTAGCAACATGGGAACTTTCGTTCCAGATGAAGTTGGTGAATACGTTTACGTGCTTGAAATTTGCGATACGTTTGGAAACAAATCTTCTAGAGAATGGGAATTTACTGTAACAGATAAGACTTGGATGGCTTCTGATGCAACTGGAAAAGTTATAGCATCTTTCGACAGTGCTGAATATTCTAACGTTTTCGGTGGCGGTACTGCAACCGATAGACAAGGCAATCCTGACGTTGAAATGTTAGACGAATATCAAGGCGAAACTGGCGTAGCAAAGGTTGCTATGAATTACTTTAACCATAACTTTGGTTATTATTCAAGTTTTAACCTTCGTTTCCCTAGAGCGTATGCTTATGAAGAAGGCAAACGCCTTGCAATAAGAATGCGTATTGAAGATTCAAGCATTAACCTTGAAAGATTGAACGTTATGGCTTTTGAACATACGCACATTGATGCTGTCGGCGTAAATATTTTAGGATATTTACCAATTCAAGAAGACGCATGGTTTACGGCTGTTTTACCATCTAGCGTTCTTAAAGACTTGCAAGATTCTAACGGCTTAATCCCAGGTGTTCAACTTGACGTTAAGCAAGACGACTCGGCTTTGGGAACTGTTTCACAAGTTCTTTATATCGCATCAATAACTGAAATTGAACAACTTGCAACCCCAACGAACGTTGCTGAAAGCGGCAACAAGATTACTTGGAATCAAGTTGCAAACGCAACCAGCTACCAAGTTTCTATCAACGGAGAAAGTCAAGTGGTTTCAACTAACGAGATGGACAAACCTGAAGGTGGATATAAGATTAAAGTTAAGGCTCTTGGTGACGGCGTTATATATGAAGATTCTCAATATAGTGTAGAAATAACTAATATGTTAAGCGCGCCTACGGGTGTTAAAATCAATGAAAGTAAAGTTGTTTCTTGGAACGCAGTTAGTGGCGCACAAGGCTACGCTCTCGATATCAACGGCGAACAAATTGACGTTGGAACGGCAACGACCTATACTTTCGATAAACCAGAAGACAAAAACTATATTATCAAAGTAAAAGCAAAAGGCGACGGAAACCCTTACTTTGATTCTGACTATGCAGGCATAGTAGTTCGTTACGTTGCTTTAGAAGAAGGCGTTATCGCTGACTTTGCAGACGAAACTTACGTTTATGACGTTGCTTCTGCTAATATCGCTTATAACTGCGTAGATGCAGGTATGGTTGCATCGGCTTATAGCGCAGAATATCTAGAAAGTTATGATGGTGCAGATGGCGTTCTTAAGATTAAAATTACTACTAATCTTTCTGGTTGGGGTGTAGTTGCTCTTAAATTGCCACAATCATTAGAGTTTGAAAACTTAAATACCTTAAGCATTAGATTTAGAATAGAAGGCGTTACTAAAGGTCCTTACAAGGGATTGAGATTATATGGTTATGGTAACGATGGCGCTGCAAGAGCACTTAATGCAAACACATACGACGCTCAATTAAACGATTGGTTTGAAGTTTCTTTTGCTAGAAAGGGCGCAGGTGAAGGTCTTGAATATGCATTCAACAAAGCACAAACTAGTCAGTACATTTTATTCGGCGTTGCTTTAATGCCAGCTGAAAAAGATTATTATATTTATCTTGATGAAATCACTGCTGAATACGCAGAAAGGCTTGCAACCCCTGAAAATCTTCAAATGTCAAACGGCGTTTTAACTTGGGATGAAGTTGATGGCGCTGAAAGTTACGTTGTGACAGTTAACGGCGAAGAAGAAGTCGTTAACACTAATAGTTATCAATTACCTAACACCAATTACGTTATAACTGTTAGAGCAGAAGCGCAAGGTTATATTGAATCTTATGAATCTAGTGCAGTTACTAAGCGCCAAGAAATAAACGACGAATTACTTGCTAAACTCGACGAAAATACTTACGCTAAATTCGACGATGAAAGATACGTTTATTACTTTGAAAACACTGGTCTAAATGGCAAAACTGCAACTGCTGAAATAATAGACGACGTTAAAGGCGTTTACGATAAAGTATTGCATATTTCAGGTAACGGCGGATATAACAAGTTCTATATTAACTTACCAAAGGCATTACCTGCTAACTTCACTATTAAATATAGAATGGATGCAACTCCATTAGCAGATGTAAATTTATGGGAAGTTATGACGGCTAGCGAAGGCTGGGCAGGTGCTTGGCGTTCTGCAACGGTTGATAAATGGTCATCTTATGACATAACTGCTGCATATGGATATGAAGGCAAAGATAAATTAGTTATCGGTGTTAACAACGTTGGCGATTTCGACCTTTATATTGCAATTGTAGAAAAGAAATTTACTAAAGAAGAATTAACTGAAACACTTTCTGCAAAACTTGTAGGTGATCAACTTGCTACTTTTGATGAAGCTGCATATCTAAGTTTTGTTGAAGGTCAAGACGTGGCTGTTTTAGAAACCGAAATAATTGATGATCCACTAGGAGAAAAGGGTAAAGTATTGCACGTAACAGTAAAACCTGTTGCAGTGGCTTCTTATGGAACACCAAGATTAGTTCTTTTCTTACCAAAAGCAATTACTGCTCAATTTACTATGAATTATAGAGTTACTATTGAAGGTGCTGATGATGCAGCAAATGCTTGGGGTATTATGTGGCCAGGTACTAGTGCATTCGCTGGTGGCTCTTGGGATTTAGGATTAAAACCTGCTACAAACGTTGAACAATGGTCTAATTGGCCAATAGGCGGTGGCTATGCTGGAAGAAACTATATCGTTATAGGTCTAAATAGAGTAACGACTTTCGATTTCTATATTTCTGGTGTAGTTGAAGGCTGGGTTAACTAATTCAGTTAGTATAAAAACCTAAAATATAACACTAAAAACTTTATCTACTGCGAGAAAAATTCGCAGTAGATAAAGCTACTTATAAAACAAAGTAAAATTAGGGCTTAATATATGGAGGCAAGATGTTAAATAAGGAAAAATTTATAATAATCGGCGATGCGACGGATAAAAGCGATTTAGATTCACTTGAGATTTTTAAACAATCGGGGATTGATACTTTCGTCATTTATCCGGACGAAAAAGATCACTACGGCGCTATGGAAAGATGTGAAAAAGCAGGGCTTGACGCATTTATTTTCGGTGGATCTAAAGTTTGCGACATAAATAGACGGTTTTTTCCTGACGCAATAGACGATTTTCCTAATTTTATAGAAAAATATAACAGGGAAAAGGTTGACTTGAACGACTATAAATCAGTTAAAGGTTTATATATGATAGACGAGCCTAGCGTTTGTTTTTTCGATAAAATAAAAGAAATTTATATTCCTTGGTTTAACCAAAAGTACGCAGGTAAAAAGTTATGGCACGTCAATATGTTGCCGTCTTATTCGCCTAACGAACTTATAGGGATAAATCAAACGGGGGACAACGCATTTGAAGAGTATATCAATCGTTATGCCGACGAGATTCTTCCTATGGTAAACGGCGTAAAAACTTTGGGTGTTGACCATTATCCACTTCGAGAAAAGAACGGCGTTCCTTGGCTTTCAGATACTTGGCTTTACGATTTGGCAATAGTTGGTCGCGCAGCAAAACGTGCAAACGCTATTTATTCGGTTTGTATTCAAGCGTATTGTGACGTCGATCAAAAGAAAGTTGATTGTACGGGCGATATAAGGTTTCAATTTTATACGGCTATGGCGTTCGGTGCGTCTATGTTTGAGTTTTACGCTTATTCAACCTTACACGGGCCGATTGCAATGCTCGATAAAGCAGGTGATCCTACCGATATTTACTATTCGACTAGAGATGCTATTCGTGAAATTCGCATATTTGAAAAAGAATATTTGGAGTACGAGTGGAAAGGGGTAAAAAGTTATTTACCTGAAAATGCAACTTGCAAGGCTTTTGAAAACCTTGCTAAATGTTTAGATAAGGCAATAAACGGCGTTAAAGACGTAAAAGTTTCAAGACAAACTCTAATTTCGGAATTTGAAAAACAAGACGGCAAGAAGGCGTATTTGGTCGTTAATTACGGTCTGCCCGTACTTTCGGCAAGTGATCTAGTGCAAATAACCTTTGATAAGAAAAGTAAAGTTTACGCTTATCAAGGTGGAAGAAAGGATGATTACGGGTACACCGATAAGGTAGATATTTTCCTTGAAGCAGGTCAAGGCGCATTCGTGGTAATAGAAGATTAAAGGTTGCCACGAAATAAAAATTTGGTTATAACAACTTTACGTTGTAAAAACAGATAGGAGGTATTAATATGAAAACAATTAGGCATTATGAACCTCTAGAAATAGAGTTCGTAAAATTTGAAGACAGATCCATACTCCTTCTTAGTGGTGTTGACCACGATGGTGATTGGATTGAGGGTTGGGGGAATTAGTTATGAGTAAAAGTATGAAAAAATTAGTTCTTTTCTTAATGGTGGTTTTTGCCTTTACAACCTTTACTTTAGGCATTAGTTCTATCAATAAGACTTATGCAAACACTATTGACCTTACCGATGCGATTACAGTAAGAAACGGTGCAGAAGTAAGACTAGACGATTTAAATACGACCGAAAAAGATGAAACTGGTCTTAGATTTTCTATTAAAGTTGATACTTCAAAAGTTGAAGCTTTGCTTTCTTCTGAAGCATATGCAGGCTATACGGCAGAATACGGCGTGGCATTGTTGCCTACTAGATTCTTACAAGGTCAAGAACTAGACGTTGAAGGAACTTACGTTTACAACGAAAAGAATAGAGAAGTTTTGAAAATCGCTCTTACAACAGTTGCTTCAATCGAAGATGGAATTGAAACTTATTATGCAGTTTTAACAAATATTCCATCAATAGAATATGAAACTGATATTACTGCTAGAGCCTTCGTTAAATTGACGAACGGCGAAAGTGTAATTTATAAACAAGCAGAAACGACCGTGACTAGATCTATCGGTCAAGTTTTAACTACTTGCTATAACGATCCAGAGTATAATTTGGGCGACGATAGACCTTATTATGAACAATTACTTACTCAAAATTTAGGTACGGTATCTTTTGAAAAGGAAAACTATACCTTATTCAAAAACGGCGTTAACGACAAGACTATCGTTGAAGACGTTAAAGTTTACGGCAACAAGTACGGCTTTGAATTAGATTTAAATTCAGAATACCTTGATGAAAACGCTATTTCACTTACTTATGGTACTGACGGGGTTGCAAACTACGATAACGGTGCGTTTGCGCCTGTATCTGGTGGAGAAACTACTGCAACCTTAACAGTAGATGGCAAAACAGCTTCTACAACCGTTAAGGTAGAAACTGAAGAAGATTTAGCAGTAACTTTAGGCACTGATGAAATTGCTGCTTTCGACCACAAAGGATATGAAACCATGGTTGAGATAATTAGTGGTGTTGAAAGCGAAATTGCAGTTGGTAATTATCATGGAAAAGAAGGCGTGTTAAAGGTTGCAGGTACTATTGATGGTGGTATGTCTTTAGTTAAACTTGCTATGCCTGTTGCTAAACCAGGTTGGACTAACGTTACTTTCCAAATTTACGTAGAACAAGGTGGACTTGATGGTTTAGGTTCAATCGGTATTTCTGTATCAGATAGTGCTGCAAGTTGGGGAGATGGTAGCATCCCTTCAATTTATAGCGGTAAGTTTGCATCTAATTGTTGGTTTAACGTATGTCTAACAAGTGTGCATGAAAACGTTATTTATTTAGCTTTATCACCGCTAACAACGGAAACAGGTTCATACTTTACCTATTATATTTCTACCATTATGAATGGTGATCAAACTGCAGCTTTATATGCTGAAGAATGCAAAGACGTTCTAGGTAAGACTTCTCTTGATATTGATGAAGCTGCAAGTTTTGATATTGACGAATATAAAAATCTTGTAAAAACAAGTTTAGTTGAAAGTCCTGTGGTTGAAATTTTACCTGAATACAAAGATGCTAACGGTGATGTTAGAAATGGTGTATTACACTTACAATTCGTTTCAAAAGCTACCGGCTTAGGAACAAATTCAGTTGAAATATTATTACCAAAAACTATTTCTGGCAAAGCAACTATTGAATATCAAATTTCTATAAATCAAACGGCAGGAACCGTTTATGATACTAACGTTTGGGGTTTCTTGCCAGCTGCTGGTTGGGGTGCTCTTCAAACTAACGCTAGTGTTACTACTTGGAGCACGTTATCAGACTCTAACTTTAGCGGATTGAATAGTATTAAACTCGGTTTTAATCAATGGGATCCATCAACCGTAATTTTATTTGATTTATATATTTCAGAAGTTACTACCGATGTTGACAAGGCTGCAAATCGTGAATTATATAACCAAACACTTAGCGCAAAACTTGTAGATAACCAACTTGCAACCTTTGATGAATTAGCATATCTAAATTACGTTGAAGGCTTCTTCTATAATTCAGAAGTAACAGTCGCATACAACTTAGCAGTTGAAATTGTTAACGATGCTGAAAAAGGTAAAGTAATTCGTATTTCAAATGGTGATGTACCAGCAGGAAATTATGGAAGAATTAGAATATCCTTACCAAAAATAATCACTGCAACGTTTACTTTAAATTATAAAGTAGTTAGTGTAGCTCAATCTGCAGGTTCTAATTTAATTGGTATTCAACATGGAGAAATTGCAGGTTGGGAGTATTATTGGCCATTAACACAAGATTCTAATTGGAATACTGTTACTATAGATTCTTATGTTGATAAAGACTACTTTGAAATTATTCTTCAAGGACATACTACTTTTGAAATTTATATTTCAACCGTTTTAGGCTAATATTAAAAGTTGTTAAAAACTAAACGAAAGCCGTGATTGAAAATAAAATCAATCACGGCTTTTATCTTTATATGTTTTTGGTAGTTTTACGTACCTAATCTTCCGCCAACGAAAGACAAATCCGAATTTATTTCGGGTTTGTCTTTTGTTTTGTGTAAGCAATAGAGGGATTTGAATTAGGAGCGAGCAAAGTTTAGTTTGCGTGTTCGCCTTTAGGCGAAAAAATAGTCCAGTGGACTATTTTGCGAGAGGCTCGAGAGAAATAAATTCCACTCTCGATGATCTCGTTTTTTGCTATGCCAAAAAAATAAATGCTTCGTTGACAATCGTTTGCTTTTGTGATACAATGAAAAAAATTTGTGACAAAATAAAAATTGAGAAGATATACAGTAAAATTGCTTATAGATGCAAGATGATTGTTTAGAAAACTATTTTTATAAAAATTTTAATAATGATTATGGGGTAGTGGTAATGAAGGTTGTAAACGTAATGAATTTCGTTCGTGAGATCGACGAGCGACATGAAAATTCCACCGAAAGACTGCTTGCTTTTACCACAGAGCAGCTTCGACTTGTAAATGAATACAATATTGATAACACGTTTTTGCTACAGTACGACACGTTGTGTGACGATAGGTTTATGAAACTTTTTCAAAATGAAGCGACTGAAAAAACTGAGTTTGGGATTTGGTATGAGATTGTAGAGCCTTTGACAACAGCCTGTGGAATGCCGTATACAAGTGAAAATGGCTGGAAGTGGGACTGGCATATCAATCCTGGATATTCTATGGTATATACCCCAGAACAGCGTGAATTGCTAATTGATGAAACAATGCGAAAATTTTATGAGATTTTCGGTTATTATCCTCGGACTGTGGCAGGGTGGGTAATGGATACTCATACGTTTAACCATTTGGCAAAGAATTATGATATTTCAGCTGTTGCAATTTGTCGTGATCAAGCGAATACTGACGCATATACTTTACTTGGAGGATATTTTAACCAAGCGTATTATCCGTCTATAAATAATATATTTACACCTGCGCAAAGCATGCAAAGACAAACGAAGATTCCCGTTTTTCGTTTGCTCGGTCCATGTCCGATCCATAATTATGACAATAATAAGTACAGTTCGGAAAAATTTAAATCTCTCGGACGAAAGTCGGCTTGCTTTACGCTTGAGCCATGCTGGTATATGGGAAGTAACGAGCATACGGCGAAGTGGATGTTTGACACCTATTACGGAAATGAGTCTCTCGGTTTTTCGTATGCACAAATCGGACAGGAAAACAGCTTTTTAAATTGCAAAGATCAAGTGCTTTCTGGAATGAGAATGCAGATAGAGCAGTTGCTTAAAAGAGAAGACGTTTTATTCAAAAAGATGGGGGATACGGGTGAACTGTTCAGTAACATGTACAAAGAAACAACCCCACCGACGTCGGTAGTCGCACTCGATAATTTCGACAGTACTGACGTCCAGTCCGTGTATTACGATTGCAAAAACTATACTGCAAATCTATTTCGTTTTGAGGAGAAAATCTTTTTTAGAAGTCTATTCCTTTTTGATGATCGCATTGAGGATCTATATTTAAGGGAGTCCTGCACGACCTTTGATGCCGTTTACGAAAATCTTCCAATTATAGATACTATGAATTGTGCGTCCGAAAAACGAAAACAGTGTGGACTGATGATTGATGATAATGCCCTTTCGTACACAGTGGAAAAGCTTTTCTCCGGAGTGCTGAAAGTTAAGTTTGGCGAGAAATCGGTAACTTTCTATGAGGATCGCATGGAAATCGTTGCAGACCGATTGTTGTGGTATAAAGATGCAACAAGAGCGAGCACGTCGCTTATTGAAAACCGACTAGCCTTCGAGTATAAGGGGCATAAATATTATTTGATTATTGAGGGTGCTGATCTAATTGAAGAAAACGAAAATTTCGTCTTTGTCCGAACCGACAATAAAATAACGTTGATTCCACAAAGAGCCGAATAGTATTGCTTTCATTGACAAAAATACTACTAAATGTTATTGTATTTGTGTCTAAGTAGTATGAGCTAATAAACGACGGTTTCGTGTCGTTACATAAAATGTATTTTAATAGAATATAAGTTAAAGTCCTGACGAGTGTCGGGACTTTTTTGTTTGATTTACTTTAATTGTTAAAAAAACCCAAGAAAATTTCTTTATTTGATAAGTTTTTTGTTTTTTTTGATATTCAAAAGCACGTTTTATAAGTATATAATATAACTGTATATAGTGATATGGATTTACTTTTGCAAATCAAAGCATCGTTAAATAAGTTACAAAATTTAATTGGTGAAATAGAAAAAAGTAAGTCAAATTTACTAATAAAATAGTGCAATTATCAATTCAAATTTTGATAACTAGGTAAGGCTTAATAGATAAATAACAAAATAGAATAATGAAAAGATTATCAAACGTATTTTCAGTAAAAGTAATTTTTACGTCCATAATAATATTGATGGTGGCAATGTTTGCTCTATCGCCGATAAATAAGGCGTATGCGCAATTTGAAACTTTAGGGTTTGGTGCGGAACTCGATACTAGTTACGTTAAGCCTACTAATCCTGGCACTATCGTTGAAAATTTCGATAACAACCAATTCAATGCGAATCTTTGGTGTAGTGAGGCAAAAATAGGCGCTAAAAGTCCAAGTTTTGTGCACGTTGAAAACGGTTACTTAAAAATATCTAATGCGCATAAGCCACATTTTACAAGCATGTATCAATACGGTAATCTTTCGTTAGAATTTGAATTATTTGATTACGCATGCTATACAGAAGATGAAGACGGCAATCCAATAGAATATAGTTCGGAAGCATTAACCGTATATTTTGGGGTAGCAAGCTGTACCGAAGATATTTACGCTTCTATAATAAGGGCTAACTCTCTAAAAGTGAACATAGGGGGAACTACCACGGCTGCGGCTAGGGACGTTACCGAAGTGTGCAAACGTGTAAGTATGTCATGTTCGGGAGAGAGCAAGGCTGCAACGCTCACTACCGTAAATCCGTGCGATAAGGTTTTAGCGAATGGTAGAAGAACTAACGTTAAAATCGAAGTGGTAGAAAGGCTTGCAAAACTTTGGATGAAGTATGATGACGACCTATCGTATGGCGAGCCAATACTTGAAATGACATTACCTAATCAACCGACGGGGTACGTTAGATTCGGTTCGTACGGCGATACGCAAGTATCCGATAACGGTTGGGAAAGAACTTTGCTCCCTAACTATTCTATTGACAGTATTAAATTAGAAAATCTTGACGCAAATCCTAATATTTGCGATATGCCTGAATTTAGGAGCAATATTTATCATACGGGCAGTGACTGGCCGTACGTAGATAAAGATAATGATAGCGACCTTTTAGAAAATAGAGTAGAGCAACCTATAAAAATGCAAGAAGACGGTTGTTTGGGAAGTATCGCTCAGCCTGCAATCTTAGTATTACCTACAATTGCTTGCCTAACGGCAGTATTGGTAATAAGGAGGGTTAATCGCAATGAAGAAAAATAAGCGATCCGGCCTATTATCAACGGCAATGGCTTTAATTTGTGCGTTTACTTGTACGGCGTGCGCTCAAGGTGGGTCGGAAAATCAAAGCGTGACAAAAGTGGTAAAATATCAAGAAGGAATGTCTTACGTTCAAACGGTTAAAGGGACTCCCGTACCATATACGTCGCATTACTTTGATATAACAGGTGGCAAAGACGTTATGCCTATCGGTGGTTTCCACGGCCCGTTTGTATCGGGTGGTAGCAAGAACGGTAACGATATGCCTAATCATATGGAAGAACCAACCGTTTCGGCGTTATCCGAATGTGGTATAAACGTAATCGTGTATACGGGTAGCCGTCAAGAGCATTATCCTTATGCGTTTGAAGAGTTGTTGAAACTTGGCGAAAAATATGGAATGGGATTCTATCTAAACTTGATATACCTAGACGAGCTTATAGGCGGTAGATCGCCAGCGCCACTAGAAGAAGTTCCAACAGAACAACTTTATTCACATATCGTTGACGCAAGTTATGATTTTAAGTATAAGTCGCTACTAGGTTTTCAACTTTCCGATGAATTATTTCCTAGTAACCAACTTAAAAACGCTATAAAAGTGATAGGTGCACTAAATAGCATGGGCTTACCGTTAGACTATTATTCTAACGCTGGTGGCTGGTACGATGCGGACTTTGACTGGTTTGGACTAGCAAACGTGACTTACGACGAATACGTTGCAGAATTTAGTAAAATGAATTTGAAAGTATTCTCAAATACTATTTATCCGTACGATACGGCTAGTACGACCGACGAGGGTAGTCACCAAACGTTAAAGCAAGCGTTTATAGAATTTAATCACGCAAGAAAGAGTTCCTTAGAGAACGGTATGACCTTTTGGCGTATGATGCAGGCAGGACATCAATGGAAAGGTATGGTTGAATCTGAACCATACGCACCAAATGAAGGCGAATTTCTTTTCGATGCTAATATCAGTTTGCTTTTCGGCGCAAAAGGTATTCAATTCTATACCTGCGTACAATATCCAGCAGAAGCAACCCTTCCTGACGGAACGTTCGATAGTCAGAGAAACGGGCTTATCGGAATTAACGGAAAGAAAACTCAATGGTGGTATTACTGTAAGAAGTTTACTACCCAAGTTCAAGCAATAGATCATATTTTAATGAATTCTGCAAGTATGGGCTTTATCCCACACGGCGAAGAAGCGTTTGGGCTTTGTAGTGGAATAGAAGGGGAAGACGTGGTTTTAGATAACTTTAGAGAACTTAAGAAAATAAGTGGGGATTCGTGCTTTGTTGGTTGTTACGATTACCTTGGTGGTAGCGCATATCTAGTTACCAACGCATCGAGAAACAACAAGGCTGCGGTAAATCTCGACTTTGATAATCAATACTGCTATGACGTTACTCAGCGTGGTAAGACCGTCACGGTAGTAGGAACTAATATGGATCTTTTATTGCAACCAGGTGAAGCGGTTATGGTTGCTTTAAGATAATTTTATTTAGGAGGAAAAATTATGCAACAAAACAAGACAAAATTAAGTATTATAACGCTTATTATAACTGCGATCGTATGCTTTAGCGTTGCAATACTAGGTATGAGTACGGTAAAGAATAGTGCGCCTGCTATGGCTGACACTACTCCTACTACTTATTACATGATTTCTGATGAAAATCAACCTGACGGTTGGAAGTGGACAACTGCTGAAGCACCAGCAGAAACCGCAACCAAAGTTACTATTACTTTCAAAGTGATTTCTAGAACGGGTACTGGTAGACATTTCCAAATGCTTGCAACAGATGGAACGACAGAAAAGCTTTCGCAACTTCATGGAGCGCTTACGTTCGGTGATGCTTGGTTTGCAAACGGCGCAACAGTAACGCTCGTTGCTGATTTAACGGCAAAAACTTATTCGCTTTATAATGCAGACGGTACTAAATGGGATTCTACTTCTTTAACTTTCGAATCAGCAAATAAATTTGGTACTGTTGTTTATAAAGAATATCCTGCCGCTGTAATCGGTTTATATGAAATTACAGCAGTTGACGATACGGGTAAAGACCTTGGTATTACTTCAAGCTCTGCAGGTATAACTATCACTACCGATAAAGTTTATACGGTTACTATGAACGCAAATAACGGATCAGATGCATCTAAAGCGTTCGTTAAAGCAGGCGCAACATTGACTGAAACCACGCCACTTTATGATGGTCACTTATTTAAGGGTTGGTTTACCGACGCTGAATGTACTACTGCATACGATTTTAGTCAAGAAGTATCTAGCGACTTAAATCTTTACGCTAAATGGGTTGCTATTGATCACGTAGTAGCAAGAACGGTTACTTTTACTGGAGT
The DNA here is from genome assembly GCA_015055735.1 of Clostridiales bacterium. Classification (GTDB taxonomy): domain Bacteria; phylum Bacillota; class Clostridia; order Christensenellales; family Borkfalkiaceae; genus UBA1259. The sequence goes on from SVHP01000023.1 coordinate 23,639, forward strand.
AGAAGGAACAAACTACGAATTCCATGTTGCTAGTAGATTGCCACATTCAGCAGACGCAACTAAAGTATATATTGAATATACTCTAACTGATATTGACGGCGCAGGTCACTCATTCTTATTTGGAAAGAGTGTAGGAACGCTTGCTGGTGCTTTCTCAGAAAGAAACGTATGGAAATCTGTACGTTGGACTCAAGTAAATTCTCATATTGCTGTAGCAAATAACGCTGCATTATATTCTGGAAGTTACACTGTTATCTTCGATTTCGCAACAAATTCTATGTTGTGGTATCGTGGAACGACCTTAATTTTAACGGGAACGAGTGAAAATAAGCAAGGAGACGATATAAATTTTGCAGACGCTATAGGTTTTGGTTTGCATACCTATACTACGGCTGGGAGTGGAGAAATGTCTATTAAGATTTACGACGATATGGGTAAAGATTTAGATATAACTACTTATAAAACAGCTAATAACGCTATTGAATACAATAAAGCAACCTATGACGTAAACTACGAAGGTGGCGAAAATACGGTTGTTGACGTAAAGAAAGCAACTATCAGTTCTAAAGATATTACTAGAGAAGGATATACTCTAGAAGGTTGGTACACTGATGCTGAATGTACTACTCCATACGACTTCACTAAAGAAGTTGCTGGCGATATTACTATTTACGCTAAATGGGAAGAAATTCCACAAGTAGTAGTTACTTTCAACGCTAACGGTGGCGCAGACGTTGACCCACAAACTATTTACGTTGATACAAAGGCAACTGCTCCTACATCTACCAAGACTGGTTATGATTTAGTAGGTTGGTATTCAGATGCAGAACTTACTCAAGAGTTCGACTTTGATACCGTAGTTACCGAAGATATTACGCTTTACGCAAAATGGACTATTCAAGTTTATGAAGTAATCTTCAACACTAACGGTGGAAACACTATTGATAATGCAACTGTTGAATATAATCAAACTTTAACTCTTCCAACAGCGCCTACAAAAGATGGATACGCTTTCGTTGGTTGGTATACAGATGAAACTCTTGAAACTGAATATGACGCTACTTCGGCAATAACAGCAGGCTTTACTCTTTACGCTAAATGGATTGAAGTATTCACCGTAACTTTCGATACTGACGGTGGTACGGAAATTGAAGCTCAAGAAGTTAACGCTGGTAGCAAGGCTACTGAGCCTACTGCTCCTGTAAAAGAAGGCTTTACCTTTGACGGTTGGTTTGCAGAAGAAAACGGCACTGAAGCGTTTGATTTCAATACTGCAATCGATGCAGACATCACTTTATATGCTAAGTGGACTGCTATCCCTGTTGTAGACGAAGATCCAGCTGATACCGAAGAACCTACTTTCATCGACAAAGTAGTTTCTAAAGTAACTTCTACTTTTGGCTGTGCAGGTTCTTTAGCACAAGATTCATTTATGATTATTGGTACTATGCTTGCAGTTGCAGGTGTAATAGTAATCAAAGCATTAAAGAAAAAAGAAAACTAAATAAATCATACTAATTAAATAATGGTTATCCCACGCCAAAAAACCGCAAAGGCGTGGGATAACCAATTTAATTATTCCCCGACCTGCCTTGAATCAAGACAGGTCGGGAAATGATTAAACGGGGGAGAAAAATCATGAAAAAACTTATTCTTATATTTTTAACGCTATTTATGATCCTTTGTTTTTTCATGTTCTTTATAGGTTGTGCTACCCACAATAACGAGAGTAACGGACCTGAAGCGCCACCTATTGAAAAAGAATATTTCATTGCGCAAGGTGAAGTGTTGACGGGGCTTACGATAGACGGTAAAAAGTTGGAAAACGTGGTAGTCCCTAAAACTATAAACGGCGTAACGATTACCACTATCGGTGAAAAAGCCTTTCACTACGCACAAAAGGTCAAGACTGTTAAATTGCCAAACACTATTAGCGTTATTGGTAAACAAGCCTTTTACGGCTGTACAAATATGACAGAAATTGAGTTGCCAAGAACTATAACTCGTCTAGACGAGTGGGCTTTTTACGATTGCAGTAGTTTGCTCTCTATTAAAATTCCTACGGGTATTAATGAAATTAAAGATAATACTTTTAGAGAATGTAGAAGTTTAGATAGCATTACTCTACCTAGTAATATTACTAAAATAGGCAAAAAAGCCTTTGAAAAGTGTATTTCACTTACAAGAGTGCATTTGCCTTGGTCAATAACTTTTCTTGATGACGACGCTTTTACTAACTGCAACGGCATTACTGCTTTTTCTGTGGATAGTAATAGCCAGTATTTTAAGGCGATTGACGGAAACCTTTATAGCAAAGACGGAAAGACTTTTATTTATTATGCGCTTGGTAAAACTGCAAAGTCTTTTACCGTTCCTGAAGGCGTAGAAGTTTTAGGATTTGCCTCCTTTGCAAACGAGAACGATTTAGAAACGGTTAACGTAGCAAGTAGCGTTAAATCTTTGGGATACGAGTGCTTTACGTGTTGTGAAAATCTTCAATACGTGACCTTTGGGGGTGCTAATAGTAGGCTAGAAACCATGGGACATAGAGCCTTTTACAGTGTGGTAAAGTTGAATAGTATAGAAGTCCCTGCAACGCTAAAGTTCGTGGGCAGTTATGCTTTTTCCTATTGCGCAAAGTTAAAAAGAGTTTATTCTTATAAATCTTTAATCGATTGGAATAGTTTATCGGTAAACACTCCGTCCGACAATAGTAGTTTTACAAACGCTTCAATAAGAATTTATATGTAACGGTTTTTCGCAAAAAGACTTTGGTATGCTTTTTGCGAATTTTTTTATTTTAATTTATTATTTCTTGCAAAAAAATTGGGTTATTGTTATAATAAAAGAAAAACATATTGGAGTATATAAATGAAAGCTACGGTTGTTCAACCACCTTATTTTATGGGTGAAAATCCCGATGAGAAAATTGCAGAATATTTAATTACTGAACTTGAAAAAGCCCGAGAAGGCTCAATAATCGTTTTGCCTGAATATTCTAACGCAGGTGGTATTAGTGACGTGGAAAAGGAATTAAAGGCTATTCCACGTGCTAAGATGATGTTGGAAAAAGCAAGCGAAGTAGCAAAAAGTAAAAAATGTTACGTAGCCATAAACGTGCTAGAGAATAGAGACGGTCAAATAAAGAACAGTACCTATTTGTTTAACACTAAAGGGGAAACAGCATTTATTTACGATAAAATTCATTTACCACCTTCGGAAATAGATTTGGGCGTACAATACGGGGCAGGAGAGTGCGTATACGAACTAGACGGAATTCGCTTTGGCTTTTTGACTTGTTACGACGTGTATTTTAACGAGCAAATAGAGTACTTAGCAAAGATGAAACCAGATATTATATTAGTTCCAGGTTATCAACGTGGAGAAGCTACTGATATAATACGCGCGCAAACTAAACTGATTGCATTTAGATGCAACGCTTACGTGTTGAAATCGTCTTATTCTATGAATTCTGACGAGCGTGGCGGTTGTTCCATGATAGTTGCGCCAAACGGTAAAATATTAAAGGATTTAGGAAAAGATATAGGTAGCATTACCGACCAAATAGACCTTTCGTTTAAGCACGTTCGTTCGGCAGGTTTTGGAAAAGATCCTATTAGAAACGATGAGTTTATTAACATAGGTCTTCGCCCTAAAATTTTTAGTAAATAGTGTGCTATTAAAGCATTATTAAACTTTGTTGCAAAATAGATAAAAACAAAAGTCAGTAAATCATTAGAAATTTACTGACTTTTGTTTTGTGAGTAATCCAAAATTTTGATACCGTTTCAAAATGGGTACAAATTTTTGAACTATGGGTGCATCTTCCTACAAGGGTTTGCACCCATTTTAGTTGGATAAATTGGAATTTGTAATGCTGTTAAGCGCAGTTATCTACCTAATAGTTGTTCGAGTGCGGGAGTTATCGTATTTGTAAGCACCTCGTATCCTGCGGATGTT
>SVHP01000024.1 GCA_015055735.1 Clostridiales bacterium
AGTAAAAGGTGCGAGACTGGCAGGTCGTTTAAATACGCACTTGTGCGTAAGCCAGAATAGTTTAGGGCTAATTGCCCGAAAATGAAAAACCACCAGCTAGGCTGGTGGATATTTATTCTTTTTATAATTAAGTTTTGTTAAAAATATAAAATTAGAGTTTATACTTTCCTGGCGAAATTCCAACGTTTGCCTTGAATACCCTTATGAAATTAGCGTAATCGTTAAAACCACAAGCAAAAGCGGTTTCGGTTACGCTTTTACCGTCTCTTAAACATTTTTTTGCTTCGGTTATTCTTTTACTTGTAATATATTTGCTTACCGTAGTTGCAAGATATTTTTTAAACAAATGACAAAGCTGATTTGTTGAAACGAAACAATTTTTTGCAATTTCTTCTAAGGAGAGTTGTTTATCAAAATTTGAATTTATATAGTCTATAGCAAGGCTTAACGCTTTGTTGCTTGGTGAATTGCTAGTTGTCACTTGATGGGTGTCGTATAGCCTTATAGTTTCAAGCAAAATTTCTATAGTACGAATTTTTTTATAAATATCGTCAATATATCCTTGATCTTGTTCTAAGGAAAGGAAAAGGTTTTTAAGTTTTTCTACTTCGGCGTCCGTTAAAGAAATGCAGTCCAATTTATTTTCAGGGTAGAAGCATTTATAAAGGTCAACTTCTGGGGTTGAGTTACGATAAATAAATTCAGGGTGTATGTGCAAACTAAATCTAACAAACTTTTCTTTGCTATTTGCATTAACTTTGTGCGCTTCAAATTGATTTAGAACGAATAGGTTATTAGGTTTAATATCGTAAATTTTATCGTCGATTAAAAAATTATCGCCTTCGGATAGGCTTAAAAATATTTCGCAACAGTCGTGCATATGAATAAGCAAATTTGGGCGTGTAGTTTCCGAATAGTATAGCCCGAAAGATTTGTTTTCAATGGCACAATCTATGGCGTCGTGACAGCTTTTAAAAAAGTTTTTCATACAATCCTCCTTAATTATTTATCACTATACCATAAAAATGTGAAAATTGCAATAAAATAGTTATAAGTTGCAATAACTTTGTAAAAATTATGCAGTATAATTATAGTGTAACAAGATAGGAGTATAATATGCTGTATTTAACGATAATAGATAAAAGTGGCGAAATTAAGGGCAAATACCAAGGCAGTGAAATCGATATAGATTTGGACGGCAGATTAAATGCAGGGGATAAGATCAAGGTTAGACTTGACGGCTGTTCGTACGTTTTCGTGCGATTTGATAAAGCACTAGTAGAAAGTCTTTTATACCTTCCTAATAAATCGTTTGAATATACTGTACCGACGGCAAACGAGATAATAGGTGGATATGCAAGGGAAACTTTTTCAAGCGATCGTCAGAAAATATATGCTCGTGAAGCTGAAAACGACGAAATTTATGCGTATAGGAATTTGGCGTTAAATTCTCACGACTTGCCAAAGCAAACCAAAGGTTATCCACACGCAAAGGCAAACTTCGTAACTCGTGAAGAGCCTTGCTTTTATGCTCGTAACGCCATAGACGGAAACAAAAACAATCAAGGGCACGGCGCATATCCGTTTAACTCTTGGGCAGGTGGGGCGAGAAACGACCTTGAATTCGTTTTGGACTTTGGTCAAACGGTAGAAATCGATAAACTTAAATTCTTCTTAAGAGCAGATTTTACTAACGACCCTGAAGGCAAGCCTCACGATTCGTACTGGAAAAACATAGATGTTCAGTTTTCGGACGGAGAGATTATAACTTGTGAATTTAAGCTAGATAATAGGGACTTAAATCCCGAAAATGCTAAAGGCATAGAAATTGAATTTGAAAAAAAGAAAACAAAAACAATAAAATTATTTAATTTTAAGCAAATTACCGAAAAACTTGGATTTGCGGCGTTGACGCAAATAGAAGCGTTCGGTCAAATTGAAAAAAAAGGAGATGGACAAATGGAAGTAAGACAAGCATCAAACGCAAAAGACGTAAAACATTACACAACTGAAAGATTAAGAGAAGAATTTCATATCGCAAATCTTTTCACAAAAGACAATATCAGAATGGTTTATAGTCACATTGACAGAATCATAACAGCAGGACTTATGCCAGTTTATCAAACGCTTAAACTTGAAGGCGGTAAGGAACTTGCAAGCACGTATTTTCTAGAACGTAGAGAAATGGGTTGCATCAATATCGGTGGGAAGGGAATTATTACCGTAGACGGAGTAGAATACGAAATGAACCCACGTGACGGTATTTATATCGGTATGGGAAACAAGGAAATTTCTTTTAAGAGCGTAGATCCTTCTTGCCCTGCAAAGTTCTATGTAAGTTCATGCCCAGCGCATCAAGCATATCCTATCGTAAAAATAGACATAACTAAAGCTAGAAAGGTTCCTTGTGGAAGCGTTGAGGAATGTAATAAGCGAGTAATAAATCAATATATACACCCAGACGTAATTAAGAGTTGTCAACTTGCAATGGGTCTTACTCAATTAGAAAGTGGTTCAAACTGGAACACAATGCCTTGCCACACCCACGATAGACGTATGGAAGTTTATTTGTATCTCGATATGGGTGAAAGCGACGTAGTTTTCCACATGATGGGCGAACCACAAGAAACTCGTCACATTATTATGCACAATGAAGAAGCAGTTATTTCACCATCGTGGTCAATCCACTCTGGCGTAGGAACTAAAGCGTATTCATTTATTTGGGCTATGTGCGGTGAAAACCAAGAATTTACCGATATGGACCACGTTGCAACAGAAGATTTATTATAAGAAATAAGGAGAGATAAAAATGGAAAGTATATTTAGTCTAAAAGGAAAAGTTGCGCTTATTACAGGCGCAAGCTACGGTATAGGTTTTGCAATCGCAAAGGCGTTTGCTAAAGCAGGGGCAACTATCGTTTTTAACGATATTAAACAAGAACTCGTTGACAAGGGCTTGGCATCTTATAAAGAAGAAGGTATAAAGGCGCACGGATACGTTTGTGACGTTACCGATGAAAACGCTGTTAATGCGTTAGTTGAAAAGATAGAAAACGAAGTTGGAAAGATAGACATTCTAGTAAATAACGCAGGTATCATTAAGCGTATTCCTATGCACGAGATGAGCGCTGCTGAATTTAGACAAGTAATAGACGTTGACTTAAACGCACCGTTTATTTGTTCTAAAGCAGTTATTCCGTCAATGATAAAGCGTGGCGGCGGTAAGATTATCAATATTTGCTCTATGATGAGTGAACTTGGTAGAGAAACGGTATCTGCTTACGCTGCTGCAAAGGGTGGATTGAAAATGTTAACTAGAAATATCGCTAGTGAATACGGTGAATACAATATTCAATGTAATGGTATAGGACCAGGATACATTGCTACGCCACAAACTGCACCATTAAGAGAATTGCAACCTGACGGAAGCCGTCATCCATTTGACAGTTTCATAATTGCAAAAACACCTGCTGCGCGTTGGGGCACACCTGAAGATTTGGCAGGTCCTGCAGTATTCCTTGCAAGTGATGCGTCAAACTTTGTAAACGGACACGTGCTTTACGTAGACGGTGGAATTTTAGCGTATATAGGCAAACAACCTAAATAAATAGGTTACGGGTGAAAAATATGAGTTATCAAATGATAATTAACCAAAATCAAAAATGGATAGATCAAACGTTTGATAAAATCGATAAAAAACTCAAAGAAACGGCTATTAAGAGTAGATATAAAATTCCATATTCGGTAAAGGACGGCGTTCATACCGATATGGCAAAAACCGATATCACTTGGTGGACCAACGGTTTTTGGGGCGGACTTATGTGGTTAATGTATGAAGCCACCAAAAACCCAGAGTATTTATTGACGGCAAAAGAATGTGAAAAAATTCTTTTGGGCAGTTTCGAGCAAATTGACGGACTACATCACGACGTTGGTTTTATGTTCCATTTAACGAGTGGAGCGTCTTACCGTTTAACAGGCGATAAACACTCTAGAAGAAACAATTTACTCGTAGCCATGATGTTGGCAAGTAGATACAATATAAAAGGCGAATTTATTCGTGCTTGGAATATTCCTAACAGCGAAGGTTGGACTATTATCGATAGTATGATGAATATTCCACTTTTGCATTGGGCTAGTCAAGAAGTAAAAGACGATAGGTTTAAGCATATTGCAGTAAAACAAGCTGATATGTGCGCTAGAGATCACGTTAGAGAGGACGGCACTATAAACCATATAGTAATGCACGACCTAAATGAGCCAGGCAAGGTTTTAGGAACTAAAGCTGGACAAGGCTATGGCGAAGGATCTTGTTGGTCAAGGGGACAAAGTTGGGCAGTTTACGGTTTTGCGCTATCTTATATTCATACAAAAGATGAAAAATATCTAGAAGTTGCAAAAAGGGTTGCCGACTTATTCGTTAAAGAAACTGAAAAGACCGATTGGCTACCAAGATGCGATTTCCGTCAACCAGACGAGCCGAAAAGATACGACTCTACGGCAGGAGCAATAAGTGCTTGTGGACTTATCGAAATTGCAAAACATACCAAAGGCGAAGAGTCTAAAAAGTATCTTTCAGCAGCGATAAACATTTTGATTGCTATGGAGAAAAATTGGTGCGATTGGTCAAAAGAAAACGATTCGATCTTACAAATGGGTAAGGAAGAATATCATTACGGTGAACATAGAAACATTATTTACGGTGATTTTTTCTTTACTGAAGCCATTTTGAAACTCAAAGGTTCACAATTTTTAATTTGGTAATTGAATAACGAAAGTTATTTAAATAAAAAATATATAAAGGAGAAAAATATGAAACTAAAGAACTTATTAAGTCTAGCGTTGGTTTTTGTAATGTCTTTTAGTGCTTTCGGATGCCAAGCCCTTACGGGAAGTAAGCCTGTTGCTATTGAAGATTTAGAAATTCCAACCTACAAAGACGAAAAAGAGATGATATTGCGTGTGGACTTGCCACCGAATATGTCTAGTAGAGAACAAATGGAACTCTATAAAGAATGTGGCTTTAACGCCATTCCATTGACGGAGGACTTCTTTAGCGCAAAAGACATTGCGCCTTATATGGAAGAACTTGCAAAGTATAAAGAAGCTCTTGCACTATGGGAAAGTGGGGATAAGAACGAAGAAACTAAACCCGTTGAACCTGAAAAGCCTGCTTACATTAGAGCGCTTGAAATTTGTGAAGAACTAGATATCGACGTGTATATTAGACCGCACCATAATCCATGGGTATCGCACGATCCTGCTAAGGTTATAAACGATAAAAACTATTTTGAAGAATATTTCTATAATATGGACTTCCGTGATTATCCAGCGATTAAGGGTATTATGATAGTTGACGAACCTACTTGGGGACAAGTGACCGACCTTATCAATAGATATCTACCTTGGTTTAACGAAAACTACGGTGGTGATAGAGACGGTGACGGCGAAAACGATTATGAAATGTTCGCTAACCTTTTAGCTGCTGGAAACAGTATTTGGAAAGACAAAGACAGTCAAACCAAAACTTACGAAGATTTTATCACTAGATACTATAACGAATTTTTAGGCGCGGCACAATCAACTAGAAAAACTATAAGTTTTGATACGTATGTTTTGAATAACGACGGAACGAATAATTACGTTTCAAATACCTTTTTAAGCAATAACGTTGCTATGCGTGGTTATGCAGATAGATTTGGAACGGGATTCGGCGCCTATATTCAATGTTTTACAGGTTATAGCACGTTAAGAGACCCTGCATCTTTTGCTGATTTTGCTTTCCAAGTTTACACCTATTTAGCATTTGGCGCAGATAGATTGTCATTCTATGGATATCGTGATTACCCACCTGAAAGTCACCTTATGGAAGGTGGTGTTCCAAGACAAAAATGGTATTGGGTACAAGAAATCAACACGATTATCAAAAAACTTGATGGCCTTCTAGGTAATTTTGATTATGAAGGTATCTATACTAACGTTGGTACTGGTAGTTTCTTTGAAGTTAACGAAGCGTTTGATTCAATCAAGAGTAGTGCTCTTAAAAAATTAAATGGAATTAAATCTGTGAAGAGCAAATACGATGCAATCGTAACTCAACTTAAAGATGCTAATAATAGAAATGGCTTTATGTTAGTTAACTACGAAGAACCAAGTATTAATCACAATAATAAAGTTAGCATGGAATTTGAAAATGCTGACGGCATTATGTATTATAGGGACGGAGAACCTATAATTGAATCATTAGAAAATAAGACCTTTAATATAGACCTTAAACCAGGGGAAGGCGTGTTTATAATTCCTCTTTACAAAAAATAATATCTTGAACACTTATAGGAGTTATTGATATGAATGACAAATGTGAAACGGTTACTAAAAAAACTGTTCCGTCGTTAAAGAAAAATACGGCAATTAAAACAGGTGGAAATTTGTTTTGCGTATTTATGTTAATTCCCGTAATATATAACTTTTTAGTATTTTATTGCGGTGTTAACTTGGGTTCGATAGCGTTGGCTTTTTCAACCCCAACACCAGACGGCGGAGAGATATTTTCTTTAGTTAACTTTGAGAACTTTATTAAAGAACTTGGTAGAACTGACTCGGCAGTTTATATGGCGTTATTTAACACCTTAGAATATTACCTATTAGGTCTTGTAAAATTTGCGCTCACGAGCTTAGTTGCTTACTTTTTCTATAAAAAAGTATATTTCCACAAGATATACAAAATAATATTCTTCTTACCAAGTATGGTTCCAGGCATGGTGTATATTTCAGTTTTTAAGAACTTTATAAACACCTACGGTCCGTTGTATATGTTCCTTTACAACTTATTTGGAATTGAAATGCAACCACTTATGGCTCAAGCAGAAACGGCAAAGACGGTTATTATGTTCTATGCTTTTTGGTCGGGATTTGGCGCGCAACTGCTTATACAAATAGGTGCTATGAACAGAATTCCAGAAGACGTTATCGAAGCGGCAACGCTCGACGGCTGTTTAGGTTTTAGAGAATTTTGGTATATAGTTATGCCTTTGATTTTTGAAACCATAGCAACTTATTTCTTATTAGGTATAGTTGGCATTTTCCAAGCAAGTGGACCGTTCCTATTCTTCGTTGGCGAAAAGATGCCGGAAGTACACACGCTATCCTACTGGATATTCACTCAGGCGATGGGTGGAAAAACCAACTATCCTGCAGCAATCGGGTTGATATTCACTGTAATTGCATTACCATTAGTAATAATAAGTCGTTGGGCTATAAACAAAGTCGATACGGTAACTTATTAAGGAGGGGGATATGAGAATAAAAAGTATTCCAGGGACGAGTATCCCTATTCAAAGACAAAAAAAGAGAATAAGCATAGTCATGCTATGTGCTTCAATTCTATTCGGTTTATATGCGCTTTCGCTTATTATTCCTCTCGTTTGGGGTATAATGATGTCTTTTCAAGACAAGATAACCTATCTTACCGATAAGACGAGTTTTCCTAATCCGATGAAGTTTTATAACTACGTTCAGGCGTTTACCGAATTACAAGCAGAAGGCAACGATATGTTTGCAATGATATTTAACAGTATGTGGTATTCAATATTATCGCCTGTTATCAGCGTTTTTACAACGCTTATGGCATCTTACGTTTGCGCAAAGTACAAATTTGTTCTAAATAAAATTGTTTACTGGGTTGCAATTATCACTATGATGATTCCGATTTCGGGTAGTTTACCTGCTTCGATAAGATTAAGTCAAGCGTTAGGCGTTTACGATAGTCCGTTAACTTTAGTTACGGCAATTGGTGGATTAGGCTCTAACTTCGTTATAGGATTTGCCTTCTTTAAGGGTGTTGACTGGGCTTATGCAGAGTCGGCGTTTATGGACGGGGCAAGTCACGTAAGAGTGTTCTTCCAAATTATGTTGCCACAAGCAATTTCACCAATTATTGCGCTTATGTTGATGGGTTTCATTTCACACTGGAACGATTCAACAGGTCCACTTATCTACTTGCCTAGTTATCCAACTCTTGCATCTGGTTTTTATACTTATCAGATTGAAGCTGGTAGAGATTTGAATTACCCTGTATATTTTGCGGGACTATTTATTGCATCTATCCCTATTATCGTTTTATATATATCTTTCCAAGATACTCTTATGAACCTTAATATGGGTGGGGGATTAAAAGGTTAAAAAAATAAAATTTATATAAAGGAGAAAAAATTATGAAAAAACTATTAGCACTTTTAATTGCAACGTTAGTTATGCTTACAGGCACAGTTGGCTGTAAAGCAAACAATGACGGGGCATTAAGCCAATTTAAGGACAGACCAAACGAGGTCGTAGTTTATTATTCTTCAAACGCATACGGTGGCGACTGGCTCACTAAGATTGCAGAAAAATATATGACTACACATAACGATGATACTTATATCAACGTTAAAAAGACGGTTGAACAAACTTCTGATTTGGCAAAAATTGAATCAGGTGTTGCTGTTGGTGATTTATATTTACTCGATATGCACCTTGAAGACAAGACTTTTGCTTACGAAGATATTTCTGACGTTTACGATAGTTATCCTATCGGCGAAACAGCTAAGACTGTTGGTCAAAAGTTAGACCCAGCATACCAAAACTATTATAAGAATAGTGGTGCGTATAATTACGTAATGCCTAAAACTAGCGTTTTCGGTGGTTATAACTTTGCTTATAACAAAACTGTATTAGATTCAATAATGCCTGAAGGCTATTCTTTACCTAGAACTACCAACGAATTCGTTGAATTAGGTAGCGCAATAAAAGATGACGCATATCTTTTAGTAAACTCTTTTTATGATAGCTCTGACTACGGCAAATATATGTATAATGCTTGGTTTGCTCAATTAATTGGTTATGACGCATACGAAAATTATCGTATGGGTAGATATTTTGACGCTGCTCAAGGAAAGTACGTATTCGATGAATCTTCCCCAACGTACTACACTAAATATAGAGATTCTATCCAAGATTTCTATGAAATTTTAGAAAGCATCTATACTAAAGATAGTGGTTATATTCACTCAGACTCTATAAGTTTAGGTGCAATGGAAGCTGAATCAGTTCTTGCAGGTTTCGGCTTCGGTCCAAACAAAAAGCCAGCAGTATTCATGATTAACGGTACCTACCTTGAACAAGAACTAGGCTGGATGCTTGAAGAACAAAAAGCAGCTAACAATCCACAAGAAATTAGAATGATGCAAATGCCTGTTGCAAGTGAAATTATTAAACGTACTCCATCTATTGAAACCGACCAAGAACTTCGTACGGTTATCGATTACGTTGATAAAATCTTAGACGGCGAAACTGCAACAAAACCAGCAGATGTTGAAGATGCTGATATTGAAATCATTAAAGAAGCACGTACTATTTGTGGTCTTTATATGGCAGGTGGTATGGTAATTCCTAAGGCTGCTAACAATAAGGCAGGCGCTAAAGAGTTCATTAGATATCTTGCAAGTGACGAAGCTGCTGTTATCGCTGCTCAATACACTAACGGAACTGACTTCTTACCATTCGGTAAAGACGTTAGCGAAGAAGAACTTGGCGCACCAAGAACTGATTTCATGAATGACTGTATTAAGATCGACAAGAGAACTACGAGATTCTGTTCTTCTGACTCACAAGAATATAAATTCACTTACGTAACTAAGATCGGTATCTTATACGGTAATAAAAACATAACGAGCTATCTTGCTGGTTTCTATAACGGAACTAATACTGCTACAAAAGAAACTTTCTATCAAACCAGTTATAATGAAATTTCTAACAACTGGGAAAGATTAGTTACAGAATTTAAGAACCAAGGTGGAAACACTGCAAACTAATAAAGAGTTTGTAGAATAAGAGAAACTGTATCACGTTAGTAGGTTGATTTATGTAGTTAAGAGAACAAAAATCAAATTTATATAAATCAACCATAATGTGATCAAAGTAAAATAAAAATGTAAAAAGGAGAAAAAAGATGAAAAAAAGAGTAACAAGTATATTCTTTTTGCTGATAATGGCGATTACTTGTTTGTCGATTGGGATAGCCGGTTGTATGAATAACGACTCTGCTAGAGTTGGGCATATCACGGTTAGGACCGATTCAACCGAGTTAGTCGTACCTGTCGGCACAAACTATACTACTCCTATTGCCGGTGTGTTTGACCAAAACGATGATAGAATCGACGGTCGAATAATCGTAACTCAAGTTTATAACCCTACAAATAAATTACTCGAAGAAAGTACGGAACAAATAAAATTCCGTTTTATGTCAAAGGGTGTGTGGAAAATTGTTTATTCTGCTTATCTTTCTGAGGACGTAAAGGATGAATCTATCCCTGAAACGACTATTACAGCATACGTTTGTAGCGTTTTAACTGCACCACAAAACTTTAGCGTTGCTAATAACACGCTAACTTGGGACAAGGTTGACAATGCGTCAGGTTATGCTGTTAGCATTAACGGTGGAGACCCTGTTATCGTAAACGAAGAATCGTTTACTAGTGATATCTTTGAACAAAGTGGTTATTATGTTGCAGTAACGGCAAAAGGCGATAATAAAAGCTTTATAGATTCTGATATCGGCGCATATAGGAATAGAATACCGCTTAAAGACGGAGAACTCATGGCGTTTAACGACCCTAACTACGCGCTTGACGTTCAAGACGCAGTTAAGGTTGGTATCAACTTACCACCTGATGAAATCGAATGGCTTTCTGAAGAACAATGTGAAGGTTCAACAGGTGGTGCTCTAAAACTTCGTATTCGTTCTGGTGGATACGGTTGGGGTGTATTCAAGGTAGTAATGCCTGAAGACACTAAAATCGACATGAACGACGATAGTTGGGATTATATGGAAATTCGTTTTAAGGTTGATTCTGAAAGTTATCAAGAATCTTCAAAATTCCTACTAAACCCTCCAAACGGTCACAACAATGCTGGAGATCGTGGTGTAAAAATAACCAAAGATAATAATGATGAGTGGTACACAATTCAGTTGCCTTGGTTAACCATTTACGCTGAAGGTTATAAAAAGTACAGCCTATTAACCTCATCAAGCTATGAATTTAAGGATAACGTCGTTACTTGGGATAAAAACGTAAACGCTTACGGCTATCAAATCGTCGTAACAAAGACCGACGTTGAAGGAAACGTTTCTTCTAAAACTTATAAGAATTTCTCTAGCGATAACGGTTTCGCAATTGAAGGTGATATCGATTCATATTCGTTCGATATAACTACTGATACTTTCTATAACGCAACTGACGGTTCAACTTATTCAGCAAAGGTTGAATGTGAAATTCCTACAAGTTACGATAGTCTTAACTTTAACTTATACGACTTGATTAGAACGACCGGTGTCGGCTACGTTTATCTAGATTACGTTAGACTTTATACTGACAAGATCGACGCGCCTGAAAATTTAAGATACGAAGACGGCAAAATCCTTTGGGACGCTGTTGACGGCGCTGATAAATACACTTTAGAAATCGTTACGACCGATGAATACGGTACTGATAGTACTCGTTATACGGTTGCTGGCAATTTGACTGAATTTGACCTTGCAAGCGCAAATATCGACCCTGCAAAAGTTAAATTCTCGGCATCTATTAGAACTATTCCACTAGATGCAACTAAAGGTTCATCAGATTACGTAACCTTTGACGCTTGCTTAGCGCCTGTTGGTTTATCAATCAATGAAGAAGGTATTCTTTCTTGGACTGAAGCAGATAACGCTATGGGCTATATCGTAAACGTTAACGGTAGAGAAACTCAAGTTTCTACTAACTCAATTAGCGTAGCAAATGAAATTGCAAAAGGTGACGTAGTTGCTTTTGTTAAAACGTTAGCAAACCCTGGTTATTTGGACAGTGAATTTAGTTCACCATGCTGTAAACTTAAACTTGAAGGAAGTCAAATCTCTAACTTCAATAGTTCGGCTTACGAATATATGATTTCAGCCGTTACTAAAGGTCAACAAGGTAGTACGGCAGTAGGTAAGATTACAAGCGCAAAATATGCAAATGCAACTAGCGCTGAAGGTTCTCTCGGTGGTGCGCTTGACGTTACAATGTCTAATATGGCAGGTTTAGGCGAACGTCAACGTGACTTTAGAATTAGTTTTGCAGAGCCACTTGACTTTACAGGTTATGACGGACTTAGCATAAGACTAAAAGTTTACGATGCATCTACCTTTAATTATCCTTCAGACCCTGACGTTAGATTTAGAATGTTGAATACGTCTGGTTCTAACTATTGGGGAACGACGTTATATGCAACACCTATCGCAGTAAACGAATGGGTAACCGTAAGATACACCAAAACTGAAGTAATGAACTGCTTAATTAACGACGGCACTGCGCTTACCCTTCAAATCGTAGGATACGGCACGTTCCCAGGTCTTGCAGGTGGATTACTCAAGTTCTATCTCGACGATATAAGTTACTATAAGCAACTTTCAACCCCTGAAAATTACGCTCTTAACGGAACGACACTTTCTTGGGATGCAGTTAGCCAAGCTGACGGCTACGTTGTAAACGTAAACGGCACTGATCTTCCTATGATTACTGCAACGACCTTTGATATAAGCGAATACGCTAATGCAGATTACGCTATCAAAGTTAAGGCTGTTTCTAACGTTCACTTAGAAAGTGCTTATACTCAAAGTGTAATGAATATAGTGACTAGCGGACTTGATATTGCAAAGTTCAATAGTTCACTTTACGAAAGTACGCTAAAATATGGACAAGATAACAAAATTCAAGCTTGGACGGGAAACCAAGCGGCAGCAGATGCTTGGAAAAAGGCAAAGAGCACTTACGAAACTAACGTTGACGGGGCAGAAGATGGCGATGCACTTCTTATTCAACCACTTGTCGCTCACTACGGTAGTGGTGGTGGAGCAAGACACGCTGTATTTACCGTTAAACTTCCTAGAGCGTTAGACCTTTCGGGAACTTACCAAGGTATTACCGTTAGATTTAAGCCTGTGGATTTAGTTCCAGGTTTAGGTACTGGTACTACTACTAATAGTAAGATAGATCGTATTCATCTTATGAACCCAACTACCAAAGATGCAACTTATACGACTTATTATGATTCAGCTAGTACGAACGCTGCTTACAATGCGTACGCATTCCCTTATCTAGAAGTAGTTGAAGGTAATTGGTATGAATGGACGATTACGCTCGATCAATTAAAATCTTTATATAGCGACGGCGCAACCGAATTAGTATTTGCAATGGTAACAAAAGGTGGCGCAACTTGCAACTTAGATACACCTGCAAATACCTATCTTGACTATATCAAGTACGTTCCAGCAAACAACTTATAAAAACTATTCTAAATTGTAAAAATTACGGTTTAGTAACGTTCTAGCCCGTTGATAAAAACGGGCTAGAGCGAAAAAATATTCCTGAATAATGGATGAATTTATAAATCAGTGCTTAACGGCACTTAAAATAAAGGAGGAAACTTATGAAAAGAAAATATTTTCTACCACAAGTAGAAATAGTCACGTTTAACGTTGACAACGTACTACTCGTTTCCAATGGTGATAACTTCTTTGATTGGAGCGAATTTAGTGTAACCGGCACGGGGGAGGGATTATAATATGAGTAAGAAAGTTTTAAATTTATCAAAAGTATTTTTAACTTTTGCATTTGTTATTTCAATGCTTGCTTGCGCCCTAACGGTTAACTTTGCAAGCGCAGACAATGTACCTTTAATGGTAGACGGTGGTTCTATCCGTTATCAAACACAAGGTAATGCAGGTATTCGTTTCTCAGCTTACGTTCCTGATTCTTTATTTGACAATACCGAAACAAAAGACCTAAAAGACAACGTTTCAGTAGGTATGTATCTTATTCCTGCAACTAACGTTGGTGAAGGCGTAACCGAAATCGACGGTCAAACGGAAGGCGTTAAGAAAGTTAGCCCTACCGTATGGGCAGAAAGCGATAAGGCTGGTTATCAACAATACAACGTAGTTATAACAGGTATTCCTGAAGCAAACTACGCAACACAAATTTTAGCAAGTTCATTTATCAAAGTAGATGAAGTAGAAGACGTATCTTCAACCGTTATTCGTTCAATAGCAAACGTTGCAAATACTTTACTTGCAATGGATTCAGTAGCTGAAGAAGGCGACGAAATGAAACTTGACGCAAATCAAGTTACCGAACTTGGCGATTATATTTCAGCAACCGACGCTTTAGGCGACGTTGACGTAACAATTCTTGACGGCGTTGCAAAATGGACTGCAGTTGAAAACGCTACTTCATATATTGTTAAAACTGAAGACGGAGTAGTTAAGACTACAGCAACTCAATACGCATTAAACGGCGAAAGCGAAATTTCAGTTCTTGCTTGTGGCGACGGTGTAAATAATACTTATTCAGCATTAGATACAGCAGCCGTTCACGCGCTTGGCGAATTACAATTAGCATCTTTTGATGATAAGAGTTATTTTGAAGATCTTTCACCTTCAAATCCAAGTTTCGCAGCAACCGCTTATTATCCTGTATCAACATTTGTTAAATCACCTATGGCAACGGGTCTAGAATCACCTATATTTAGAACCAACAGGGCAGACGTAAATAGCGTTAGTGCAGCTGCGTGTGTTGAAATAGGTGTTCCACTTACCGTTTATCAAGCAGGTGGCGCAAGATACGCAGCATTTACTGTTAAACTTCAAAAGAGTCTTAATTTAGATGATTATGCAGGCATAAAGGTAAGAATGAACGTTTATGGTTGCTGGACAGGTGATACTGATCCAACTATTTTCAATTATTATCTCGTTGGTCAAGACAACTTAAATCAAGGTTATAAGTCAGGTAAAGAAGATGGCAACGTTGCATGGCATCAACTTTCAGCTTTAAATACTTGGTTTGACTGGTATATTACTGCTGACGAACTAGCATCTTATTATGAAAATGGCGATAGTCAAATGACCTTTATGGTTTACTACGGTGGTTCTAAAGGTACTGGTACTGGTAACTATGGTATTGGTATTTTACTTGATGATATCAGTTATTATAATACACTTGAAACACCTAAAAATCTTGCAGTTGCAGATAGCACGGTAACTTGGTCTGCAGTACAAGGCGCTGAAGAATACGTTGTAAATATCGACGGAGTTGACGTTGCAATCGTAACCGAAACTTCTTACGACCTTTCTGCTTACGCTTCAACAGGTTGTACAATCAAAGTTAAAGCAACTTCTTCTACGTTAATTGCAAGTGAATATAGTGAAGAATGCGCTTACGTTGTAACTGATGGACTCACTATTGCTGCTTTTGATAGTGCAATTTATGAAAGTTCTGTAAAAGTTCTACTTGACAACACTATTCAACCTTGGAATGGTGGAGCGATTGATTATACCACGGTGTCACCAAAAATAGAATATCGAACAGGTGTTGACGGAGCAAGCGACGGAGACGCCCTTCTTATTCAACCAGTACTTGCAAGTTACGTTGGTGGAACTGCTAGACATGCAGTATTTACCGTTAAACTTGCAAAACCACTTGATTTATCGGGAACTTACGAAGGTATAACTATTAGATTTCAACCTGTAGATGTAGCAAATGGTTTAACTAGTGTGGTTGCTTCTGATACAGATACGATAGATCGTATTCAACTATGTAACCCAACTACTAAAGATAATACTTATAAGTATTATTATAATTCGGCTAGTACGGACGCAGCTTACAATGCGTATGCATATCCTTATTTAGAAGTAGTTGAAGGTAATTGGTATGAATGGACGATTACGCTTGAACAATTAAAGACTTTATATAGTGACGGCGCAACCGAATTAGTATTTGCAATGGTTTCTAAAGGTGGGGCAAGTTATAACTATGCAAATCCTGCTGAAACTTATTTAGATTATATCGAGTACGTTGGTAATTGAACTAACCGCGCGTCGGAGATAACTTATTCTGAAGATACCCAAATGGAATTAGGGGCGTTTATCGCCCCTTCCAGTGGGTTTATTGATACCTATTCTGAAGCAAACTTCAATTCATACAACATAGTTTGGATGCAAAGCAATTTTGTAGATGACGCTGCTGTTGAAGCAACGAAAAACAATTTAAACTATGCTATGAGTGAGTGTGAAAAATACGGTATAGGCGCGCAAATACAGTTACATCACGATTTATTATCGTACAAATATAACATTTTTACCACCTTCCTTTCGGATATCGATTTCAAAGATTATCCAGCATTTCAAGGCTTTTACATGTGTGACGAGCCTACTTGGGGTAATATAGAAACGTTAGACAAGTATTACGTTGACTGGTTTAACGAAAATTACGGTGGCGAGCATTCTCAATATGAATTTTACATTAATATGCTAGGTGGCTATTCTAGTGCGATAGGCGCAATAAAAGATGCTGACGGTAATTACGTTCTTGTAAATGGGCAAAAGATTTACGATGGCACGGCTGAACAAAAGAGAATTTGTTACGATTATTACGTTGAACAATTCTTAAATATGTTCGCAAGGGTTAAATCTAGTAAAAAATTCTTTACCATTGACGCTTATCCACTAATGGATAATCAAGTGGGATTATTAACTCTTCCTGAAGACGCTAAAAACGGCAATTTCCCAGAAGGATACGTTCGTTATATTCCTGATACTTGGCTAGCAACTAATTACAAAGCGGCGCTCAACGCTAAAAACAATTCTTACGCTTTCGGCGCATTTGTTCAAACTTGTGATGAAGGTGGCGCAACTAGTAGTAGAAAGTTTAGATTGCCGACAACCGTTGAAGAAATTAAGTGGCAAGCATATATCAATATCGCTTTTGGCGCTAAAAAATTAGCATATTACGGTTACGATAATAGAGCAGGCGGAACTTATATGACTCTTAACGGCGAGCCGTTAGATCTATATTATTTCGTGCAAGAAACCAATGCTGAAATCGATAAGTTCGATAACGTCATTATGGCATTTAGCGAATGGGTGGGCGTAAAGACTTTCCTTGGCTCATCTTCTCAATCTAACACGGCGTTTGATAATATTGCCAGCGTTGAACTTTCTAGTTTAACAGGCGTTAAAAACGTTAGTTGTTCAAGAGATTTAATCGTTGGCGAAATGATTGATAAAAACGGTAATCACGGTTATATGATGGTTGGTTATGACGATCCATATAACAAAAACACAACTGAAGTTTCTCTCAATTTTGAAGGGGCAGAGGGACTTATAATTTACAGAAACGGTGAAAGAGAATTATCTAACACCTTAACTGACGGTAATTTTAGTATTACCTTAAATGCAGGGGAAGGCGTTTTCGTTATCCCTGTATATGCTGAATAATAATATTCGCAAAAATTACAATAATTGTAATAATTACAACAACTAAAAAGCAATCATACCTACCCGAGAGGGTAGGTAAAAGTTGCAAATTTTATAATTTTTTTGAGGACGCTATTATGTTGTTTATTAAAAACGGAAAATGTGAATTTGGAATTGCTTATAACGTAAATAGAAAGACTGCGGAATTTTCCGCAAACGAACTTGCAAAATATGTAGAAATTGCAACGGGAAACAGTGTTAATATTATCCCTACTACAAAACTTATAGAAGGTAAAAATTTCTATATTGGATTTTGCAAGGATGAGATAAGTGAAAATGAACTTAAGAAAACCGACCTTAACGGCGACGGTTTTATTTTAGATATAACTGACGGTCAAATATATTTGAACGCTAAAGTTGATAGGGGGTTGATTTATGGTGTATATAGATTTTTAGAAACCTTTTTAGACGTTAGATTTTTCAACACCGATTGTGAGAGAACGCCTTTCTTTAGCGAACTTGACCTTCCTATTAAGAAAATAATCGAAAAACCAGCGTTTTATATGAGAAGTTATCTCAACAAAATGCTTGATAATACTATTAAAGAATTTGATGGTTATTATTTAAAACAAAAAATGTGCAACGAACATAAACATTTACCTGAAAATCTAGGTGGCGAATGTCCTATGTACGGCAGGGGTGGAACGCACAATATGGTTAGATTCGTTCCACAAGAAAAATATTTTGAGTCGCACCCTGAATTTTACGCAGTGTGCGAGCGTTATACGACTATCGATCTTCTTAACGGTATAACCGACGACGGAAAAATTGACGAAACTATGGATGTTTCGGTAATAAAAATCGTTATCGAAGAAATGAAAAAGGATATTATTGCTAATCCGAACGCCGTTTTCTTTCAATTTGAACAAGAAGATTCAGATACTTATAAAAGGTATGAAGAAGGCTCTCATCAAGCCGAAATTTTGGCTAAATACGGTAGAAGTGGTATATTAGTTAGATTTTGTAATATTCTTGCAACCGAACTTCAAAAGTGGGCTGATAAAGAACTTAACGGTAGAAAAATTTACATCGTCACCTTTGCTTATTCTTACGCTAAAGAACCACCTGTCGTTGAAAAGGACGGCAAGTTAGTTCCTATTGACGATACCGTTATAGCAGTAGATAATCTTATTATTAGACAAGCGTTCTTTGCAAACTGCGCTTGGGATTATTTTGATGAAATGCAAGATTCAATAGGTGGAAGCGACATGCGTGGCATGATGGAAGGTTGGAGAGTAGTTGCAAAAAGATTTTTCTTCTGGGCATACGACACCGACCACGCAGCGTTCACTTGGTATTTTCCATCACTTCGTAATATTAGAAGAAATATCGACGGATTCAAAAAATACGGCGTAGAATATATGATGTTTGAATCTGCCGACTATGGTAATATTGAATGGCAAGCAGATTTGAAGTGTTATATTTATTCAAACCTTATGTGGAATCCAAACCAAGATATCAATGTTTTATATAATGAATATCTTGAAAATTATTTTGGACCTGCTGCCGATTACGTTAAGCGTGCTTCTGCTCTTTTAGAAAATTACAGCACGTGGATTAGTGGAATTTACGATAACTATATCGTTTGTACGTTTAGATGGACTTATCGCCACGTTGATATTCAAAACGAAAGGTTATTCGATAGGGCGATAGCGCTTTTAGAAGAAGGCGAGCGTCAAATTTCTTTACTTGCAGGGGACAAGGCTGAATACTTTAGCAAACACCTTGCTGCTGCAAAAGTTACATTCTATCAAATGAAGATGAACAAGGTTATTCATCACGTTTACCAAAACGTTGCAAAGAGTGGCGTTACACGTTTTTCTGGTTGCGAAGATATTCCACCTGTTAGAAAGCAAAGTTTCTTTAACGTTGAAATGCAACACGGTGTTAAAGTTCCGGTTATTATTCCTGACGACGTTAAAAAGCAAGTTGAAGAATTAGACGTATTCTCTATTTCTGACCAATTAGATTTAGAAAATACCCAAAATATCGGTAAAATCGTTCGCAAAAACTTGGGCAAAACAAATAATAAGCAAGAAAATATTGAAACGGTTATACAATAACTTTATAAAAATACGGTTTTTAGGTAAGGCTTATGTACGAATATAATTACGAAAATCTTAAACGAATTACTCAAACTGAAAACGGCAAAAAATTGATTGACGAAGTGGAAAAGGCTTATTCTCTGCTTTATAAGAATAAGCCTATAACCGTCACAAACTACTCTTTACAAAAACAAATTTACACCACGGGCAACCGTGAACTTTGGCAAGATATTTATTTTGAAAGACGCAAAAGACTTTGCTATTTGCAACTTCTTGCAATCGCTAACGACGAATATCTAGATGATTTAGAAAACGTTTTAGCAGTTATTTTAGAAGAATATACTTGGGTTTTGCCTGCGCATAATATTCTTAAAGACAAGACCTTTGATTACACCATTATAGACTTATTTTCGGCTGAAACGGGTTTTTATCTTTCAGAAACGCTTTTTGTGTTCGGGGATAAACTTTCGCCTGATATTAGGCTTAGAATAAAGACTGAACTTAAAAATAGAATAATTGATAATTATGAAAACAGAGAACAACTTTGGTATGGCATTAGAAACAACTGGGCTGCCGTTTGCGCCGGTGGGGTTGGGCTTACTTATATGTACGCCTTTCCTGAACGCTTTGAAATGGTTAAGGATAGATTGTTTAACACTATGGAATGCTATTTATCTGGGACTCGTGAAGACGGAGTAACCCCTGAGGGCGTCGGATATTGGGTTTACGGATTTGGGTTTTTCATCTGTTTTTTTGATATCTATAATCAACTTTATGGGGATTACCCAGAAATATTAAAACAACCTAAAATTATCAATACCTTAAAATATATAGAAGACGCTCACATGGGTGGCGATTGTTATTTGCCGTTTTCCGACGGTGGATATATGAAAACTTATGTTCACACGTCTATTTCTTACGCTGCAAAACGCCTTTTTGGCGACAAATATACCTTGCCTGAATATAAAATTGATTTAGACTTTGTTATGCAACCTGAAACGGTTGGCAAATCTCGTTGGTTAAGGGTTTTATACGGCATAGATAAATTTGGGTTAGGCTCAAAGAGAAAGCAAGAAATTAAAACCATATATTACGATGAAAGTCAAGTGTATATTCGCAAGAACAAAAATTATACTTTTGCTGCAAAATGTGGGCATAACCTTGAAATGCACAACCATAACGACGTAGGCTCTTTTCAAATTGTTGTTGGGGATAAAAGTACGATAGTCGATGCAGGCCCTGCCGAATATACTTGGCAATATTTTAACGACGTCGATTATAGATACAGCGAAAAAGCATTTGGCGCAGGCTCTATGGGCCATAGCGTACCTATCGTAAACGATAAATATCAAACTGAAGGAATAAGATTTTGCGGTAAGGTTTTAGAGCAAACTGATTTCAACTTTAAAATAGATATTGCAAAGGCATACGAAGGCGTAGAACAGCTTATTGTCGATTATCAAATGAAAGATAACGGCGTTAAAGTTGAATACGACTGTACTGGTATTGAAGATTGCATTACCTTTAGATTCTTATCATTTAATCAACCAAAGGTTAATGATGATGGCAGTATTAACGTTGGCGTTAAGGTTAAAAGTTGTTCGGGCTTAAAACCAAATATAACTAAAATAAACTTTAACGGACACATAAGCGTTGCTAAATCCGTAGGAAGCGTAGAGATTTACGCCATAGATTATAAGATTAGCAATAAAAAGGACGTAAAAGAGCAATTTGAATTTATAGTAAACGATTAGTTTTTATTAAGATATAAGGAGAAGAAAGATGTTTTTATATAATTATGACAACTTAAAAGCAATAACACAAACTGAAAACGGGAAGAAACTAATAAGTGAAGTTGAAAAGATTTATAATAAATATTTTAAGAATGAACCTATTCCAACAACCGACTATTCTCTTCAAAAACTTATATATAAAACGGGTAATAGAGATTTGCACCAACGCATCTATTATTTAAGACGTAAAAGATTTAGTCTTTTACAACTTCTTGCGCTCGCAAACGACGATTATTTGGAAGATTTTGAAAATATTTTGGCAGTAATTTTAGAAGAATATACTTGGGTATTGCCAGCGCATAATATTCAAAAGGATAATACTTTTGATTATACGGTTATAGACTTATTCTCTGCAGAAACGGGCTACTATCTTGCTGAAACCTTACACGTTTTTGAGAATAAGTTATCGCCTAACATTAAAAAGATGATTAGAACCGAACTTAAAAAGCGTATAATCGATAACTATGAAAATAGAGACCAACTTTGGTATGATATTCATAACAACTGGGCTGC
Source organism: Clostridiales bacterium (assembly GCA_015055735.1). Lineage (GTDB taxonomy): Bacteria > Bacillota > Clostridia > Christensenellales > Borkfalkiaceae > UBA1259. Next base: position 21,723 of record SVHP01000024.1, read on the forward strand.
CGTTTGCGCAGGTAGCGTTGGTATAACTTATATGTATGCTTTCCCTGAAAGGTTTGATAGCGTAAAAGATAGATTATTTAAAACTATGGAAGCATATTTAGAAGGTACGCACGAAGAAGGCACTACCCCTGAAGGCGTGGGATATTGGGTTTACGGTTTTGGTTTCTTCGTTCAGTTCTTTGATATCTACAATCAATTTACGGGCGAATATCCTGAAATCTTAAATAGAACTAAAGTGTTAAATACTATTAAATATATAGATAACGCTTGCCTTGGTGGAAATTGTTATCTTCCTTTTGCTGACGGTGGAAGTAGAAGAACTTATATACATCCACCCGTTGCATACGCTGCAAAACGCCTATTTGGAGATCAATACGTTTTACCACAATATTCTATTGATGAAGAATTTGCATCGGAACTCGCTGCAAATACAGGCAAGGCTAACGCATTTAGAGCGTTGTATGGCATGGATAAATTTGGGCTTGGCGATAAAAAAGAATTACAAACCAAGACAGTTTATTATCAAGAAAGTCAAATATTTATTCACAAAAATAACAAATATTCTTTTGCTGCAAAGAGTGGTTGCAATTTAGAAATGCACAACCATAATGACGTTGGCGCTTTCCAAATTGTAATTGACGGTAAGGGCGTAATCGTCGATCCAGGTCCAGGTAAATATACTTTGCAATATTTTAATGATCCAAACGTTAGATATAGCGAAGAAGTTTTTGCTGCCGGTTCAATGGGGCATAGCGTTCCTATAATTAACGGAAAATATCAAAATGAAGGGCGAGATGCAAAAGGTGTCGTATTAGAACAAACTGAAAATAACTTTAAATTTGATTTTGCATCAGCGTATGATAACGTAGACAATTTGATCGTAAATTACGTTATGCTTGACAGTGGCGTTAGTGTTTCATATAATTATAAAGGAATTGACGAAAGTATCACGTTTAGATTTTTGTCTTTCAATGAGCCAAAGATAAACGCTGACGGTAGCGTTGACGTAGGCTTAACCATCAGTAGCCTATCGGGACTTACACCTAACGTTAGAAAGGTCAATTACGGTGGACACGTCAATATCGTAGGCGCGTTAGATTGTGAAACGATATACGCAATCGATTATACGGTTTCGGGCAAAAAAGAAGTAGAAGAAACTTTTGAATTTAAGATTTAGGAGTAAAATAAATGGTAAAAAAGATACCGGTGGTAGTAATAAAAAAAATAGCAGAAGTAGATAAAATTTTACCAGCATTAAAAAGCGACGGAATAGAATACGCAGAAATAACGTTTAGAACGGCTTGCGCCGAAGAAGCGATTAAATACGCAGTAAAGAATTATCCAGATATGATAATAGGAGCAGGCACGGTAATAAACGCCGAACAATGCAAAAAGGCAATAGAAGCAGGCGCAACCTTTATCGTTTCACCAGGTCTATCAGTAGAAGTAGCAAAGATATGTAAAGAAAATAACTTACCATACTATCCAGGTTGCGTAACGCCAACCGAAATAATGCAAGCGTTAGAACTAGGGATAGAAATAGTAAAATTTTTCCCAGCAAACGTTTACGGTGGATTAAAGGCAATGAAAGCGTTATCAGCACCGTTCCCACAAATAAAGTTTATTCCAACTGGTGGAGTTGATAGTAGTAATATAGATGAATTTACTGCTTGGGAAAAGATTTATGCAATAGGTGGAAGTTTTTTCGTTAAAGACGCGTTAGCAAAAATGAATAATAATTAACGTTAAGGGGTTATTATGAGTAAAAGAAACTTTATGTTATTTCCTAACTTTTGTCAAAAAGCAGTGACGTTGAGTTATGACGACGGCGTTAGACAAGACAAAAAGTTGATTGAAATTATGCTTAAGCACGGCTTAAAAGGGACTTTTAATATCAACAGTGGTTTTTTTGACAAAGAATTTAATGGACAAACTACTGGACGAATGACAAAGGAAGAAGCGCTTTCATTATACGTAAATTCGGGAATGGAAGTGGCTTGCCATGGTTATAAGCATTTACCGTTATTAAATTTAGACCTTTCTGTAGTAAACAACGAAATAGCAACCGACAGAAAAGAGTTGGAAAACTTATTCGGTAAAATAATAAATGGTATGGCTTATTCGTTCGGGCATTGTTCAGATGATATTGTAAGCGTCTTAAAGACTTGTGGCATTAAATATTCAAGAACGACCGTTTCGACCCAATCATTTTCCATACCTAATGATTGGCTTAAAGCACCGGCTACTTGTCATCATAAAGATCCTAAACTAATGGATTTAGCAAAGGAATTTATCTCGATAGAGCAAAATCCTTATTCATTGACAAAAGAGCCTTTGCTTTTCAGTTTATGGGGGCATAGCTACGAATTTGATAGAGATGATAATTGGAAGGTAATAGAAGAGTTCGCTGAATATATCGGTGGTAGAAAAGACGTATGGTATGCAACTTGGGGTGAAATTTATTCTTACGTTACGGCGTTTGACAGCCTTGAATACTCAATGGACGGAACTAAAGTTTATAATCCTAGTGGCGTAACCATTTATTATAATAATTATGGAAAACCGTTTGAAATTAAACCGCTCGAAACGGTTACGGTAGGAGAAAAAGGAATATTATGAAAAAAGTAATAACGTTTGGGGAATTGATGTTAAGACTAGCCCCAGAAAATTATTTAAGATTTGTACAAAGTGAAAAATATGAAGCAACGTTCGGTGGAGCAGAAGCAAACGTAGCAGTAAGTTTAGCAAATTACGGAATAGACGTTGCGTTCGTAACAAAATTACCAACCCACGAAATAGGACAATCAGCAGTAAACTCATTGAGAAAGTTTGGCGTTGACACGAGTAAAATAGTTCGTGGTGGTGAAAGAGTAGGTATATACTACTGCGAAAAAGGCGCAAGTCAAAGACCAAGTAAGGTTATATACGATAGAGCGTATAGTTCAATATCAATGGCAAAAGAACAAGATTTCGATTGGGATAAGATATTTGAAGAGGTAGAGTGGTTTCACTTTACAGGAATAACCCCAGCATTAAGCGATGAAGTAGCAAAGATATGCTTAATAGCAGTAAAGAAAGCAAAGGAAAAAGGAATTACGATATCTTGCGATCTAAACTTCCGTAAGAAATTATGGACTAAAGAAAAAGCAGGTCAAGTAATGTCAAATTTATGTCAATACGTAGATTACTGTATAGCAAATGAAGAAGATGCAAAAGACGTATTTGGAATAGAAGCCGATAATACTGATATATACGGTGGAAAATTAGATAGAGAAGGATATATTTCAGTTGCTAAAAAACTTACCGACCGATTTAACTTCAAGGGCGTAGCAATAACGTTAAGAGAAAGTAAGAGCGCAAACGATAACGACTGGTCAGGAATGCTATATACGAATGGACAAGCAGTATTTAGTAAGAAATACTCAATGCATATAGTAGATAGAGTAGGTGGTGGAGATAGTTTTGGCGCAGGCTTAATATATTCACTACTAAACGGATACGATAGTCAAAGAGCAATAGAGTTTGCAGTAGCAGCAAGTTGCTTAAAACACACGATAGAAGGGGACTACAATATGGTATCAGTATCAGAAGTACTAAACCTAGCAGGTGGCGACGCATCAGGTAGAGTTCAAAGATAAAGTAAATTTATTTTGATTTGCAAACTTTTCCCCCAATTTTTATAAAAAAATTATTTTGGAAAATCTTTACTTATAAACTAAAAAACACCCCTAAAATCTTTACTTTTTTGGCTAAAATCGGCTTTTAAAAGTAAAGATTTTTATTTTTAAAGGTAATACCCAAAACAATTGAAGATACAAAAAAAGAATGGTCGCCACCGACCATTCTTAATTTTTTCTATATTAGGAGGCGAAAAGTATTATTTTCCGTTAACCTCCTTTTCTAAATTTTTCTTTAAATTTCTAAAAACATCATTATATTTAGTGTATTCACAATTCTCATTTGGGTTTATTCTTTTCCCCGCTTCTGTATTACAAAGAACGCTTTTGTTTAAAAATAAAGAATCAGAATATTGTTGTGCTATTGTAAACAAGCAATAAGAAATTTGTTTATGAGAGAGAAATTCACGGGTTATACAATCTAAGTGTTTATGCATTGAAAAATTATCTTCAAAAATGTCAAGTCTATAATAAATATCAAACGAAACAATGTAATTGCAAGGTTTGAAATAGGCTGAAAGATAAGTTTTTAATAAAATACACTTGTTAAGGAGCTCTGCTGTATCCGTTTTTAAAGGCATATAGTTATTTCTAGCAACAATAAATATATTTTTTTCATTTTTATCATCGTTTTCAATGTAAAGATGTTCTTTATCTAGCACATTATCAATAAAATCAATAACGGCTGTATTAACTAGTCCTTCTAATTGAATAAAGACTGTTCCAATATAACATTCATTGCTTTGATTTTCTTTGAGATAGTTAAAAAAACTAATGCCAGATGCAGAATCGAAAAAGTTTAATTCATTTTTTATTTTTTTAGAATCTTTTTCTCTTATCTCGTAATGATTTTCAACCTTTACAATTTCAAATTTGAGTTTGTTTGCTACAAAGCAGGGGAATTTGTTAGCTTTTTCATCATTAGTTAAAATGTGACAACAAATTAAATTATGGTCGGCTGTTTTGCCTCCTCTGCTTTGGGGGAGAATATGGTCAACGTTCCAACCATATTCGCTGTTTCGGTCGTTGTAAGCACCCTTTACAATTTCACGCCCAGTAAAATCTTTTACCTTAGTTACTTTTCCAAAGGATTTGATCCAAAGACGCATCGCTGTTTCTCGGTTTAAATCCATAAATTGAGTTTGTTTCTTTGCCATAATAATATATGGAAAGATACTTTTGCCTCCTATGATATCGTCAATTCAATAAAATCATTGACTAACCATAGGGTGGCCTATTGCTATAAACCTCGAAGGGCAATCCTCATAAATAGCGTTACAGAAGATTGATTAGTCGGCTTTCTTTGAAAGCGGTCAGTTTTATCAAATTGCTAATTTATTATATAATATTTTGGGGAAAATTTCAATAAAAACTGACAACATATTAAGAAATCTTTATTTATAAACTAACAAAACATCTAAAATCATTACTTTTTGGCTAAAATTGGCTTTTAAAAGTAAAGATTTTTGTTTTTAAAGGTATTGTAAAAAACAATTGAAAAAACTATAAAAAAAGGGTATAATATATTTATAACAAAGAAAGGAGACACTATTATGAAAATTGCTGTAACTTATGACAATGAACAAATTTTTCAACATTTCGGACATACCGAACAGTTTAAGATTTACGATATTGAAAACGATAAAATAATTTCTAAAACCGTTATCAGCACTAACGGCCAAGGTCACGGCGCATTATCAAGTTTCTTAAAAGAGAACAACGTAGACGTTCTAATTTGTGGTGGCATAGGCGGTGGCGCTATAAGTGCGCTTAACGAACTCGGTATTAAATTATTCGGTGGCGTTAGTGGCGATTGCGACAGCGCAGTAGAAGCATTTTTGAAAAACGAACTAGAATTTAATCCCAACGTTAGATGTTCTCACCACGACCATGAACACGGTGACGGTGCTCACACTTGT
>SVHP01000064.1 GCA_015055735.1 Clostridiales bacterium
TTAAGATATTCTTCAACTAAATCCTTCATCGCATCGCCCGTACGGCACTTTCTGCCGTTGGTATCCATACCAACTTCTACACCTAACACGTAGTCCACTAAAGACCCTACCAATCGGTTTTGCAACAAATCGAATAGCCCCGTTTCTTTCATAAACTTAGCGTATTCGTCAATAGTATAATTTGGCGCTTTGAAGTTAAACGAATACTTTTCATCAGCAGAATTTATAATAATTTCACTCGTTCTTTTTGCGATTAGAATAGGAATAACCGACAAAACTTCAGGATATTTCGTGGCAATTCTCTTAAACTCGCTTTCGATATCCTTAGCGCCGATTAAGCCGTTTAGAATATTCAAACTATCCCTTTTATCCCAAACGTTACTATAAACCCTTTCGAAATCGGTATAAAATTTCCAAGATGCGATACTGTCTGTAAACTGGTTAAACCAATCTGTAAAATTTCTCTTCATAAGTATTTTCCTTTATTAGTCTTTGTTGCAAATCAACAATTCGGTTATTTTGCCACGGTGTTCGGCGTTGCTGTTTATAACCCTATTAGCATACACTCTATGCACGTTAAAACCCTGATACAAGTCGTCGAAAAAATTGTCGTTTGGATCAATATTTTTAGGGTCTGAATTGCTAAGCAAAATCTTTGCGCCCGTCTTATCGATCTCTCTAACGAAACCTGCTAACCTTATTTGATCGTTATCGTTAAACTTGTCAGTAGTATAACTTGTAAAATTAGTAGTAATGGTCAGTGGTCTATAAGGTGGATCTATATACACGAAAGTATCCTTATTGATAAACTCTTTAACAGTCGAATAATCGCCATGAAAAATAGTCACTCTCTCTAATGCCGACGAAATATTTTTCAAATTTTCGCTATCGCAAATGTTAGGGTAGTTATTATCGCCCATAGGTACGTTGTATTTACCTTTTTTGTTTACTCTATAAAGCCCGTTAAAGCAAGTTTTGTTCAAAAAAATGAATAACGACGCTTTTTTTAAAGCCGTTCGCCCATCAAGTTTTAAGGTATTATATCGCTCTCGCATTTCATAATAATAAAGTTTTCTATGTTCTCTATCAAGCGACAAAAACTTATCTTGATAAATAGAGAGTTTTTGGATTAGTTCATCTACGTTATCCTTTATTACTTGATAGCAATTTATAAGTTCTTGGTTGATATCGCAAATATACAACTCTTCAAAATAATTGCGTGTTAGAACGTGAAAGAGTAAAGCCCCACCACCGACCATAGGCTCAACGTAGCGTTTGTATTTGTGTTTTTTTTCACTAGAAATAAAATCGTCAATATGACAAAGAAGTTGGGCTTTTCCACCTGCCCATTTTAAGAACGGTTTTAATTCTTTTCGCATTACCCTTCTAACCCTTTTGGTACGCATATCGACAGGTTTAAGGGCAATTTCTGGGATTACCCACATGTACCCCAATTTTTCAGCGCCTTCAACCCTACCGTCTTCACACAGTTTTAGAACTTGTCTTTGCGAAATATTCCATTTTTCACTCGCTTGTTTAGCAGAAATATAATCTTTCATTTTTACCCCAATATTGCCTATTTATTATATTCCAAAGTTGGAACAATAGCAAGCATTTTCTTGTTCAAACATATAAATAGGGATAACTATTTTTCGGTTATCCCTAAATTCTATTTTAATTAAAGCCGTCAAAAAACATATTTTTTAGGCTACTGAATAAAAACTATTTGTTAAAATCTAATCTTTTATACCGAAGCCACGTTGAGATAGCCAAGTGTTAGACATTTTAAGCCACTCGCTCGCAGGGGCGTTTGGCGTATTTACTTCTTGGTCACATCTAGACAAACCGTGTTGTCCCCTTTCGAAAACGTGCAGCTCAAAAGGCACTCCTGCCTTTTTATAAGCCATAGCCATAACCAAACTATTTTCGCAAGGAACCGTTTCGTCTTCACTAGTCGTCCAAATAAACGCAGGTGGGGTATCTTTATTAACCCTTTTTTCTAGCGACAATAATTCTCTTAACGTTTCGTCGTTGCCACTCACGTTATCTATACTGCCCTTATGTTCAAATTCGCTATGAGCAATTACAGGGTAAGATAAAATCACGGCGTCAGGTCTGCATAAATTTACCTTGTCGCCCAAAAATTCTTTGATTTTTTGGTGATTATATAAGGTTGCAATGCTTGCAGTAAGGTGTCCGCCTGCCGAAAATCCTACTGCGCCAACGTGTTCTTTATCGATATTTAACCTTGAAGCGTTTTCCCTTACGTAGCAAATTGCCATACAGCCTTCTAATAGTTGGTATGGAAAAGATATAGGGCAAACCGAATAGTTTAAGACGAAGGCTTGATAGCCACTGTTTAGATAATGTATTGCGATAGGCTCGGCTTCCCTATTAGAAACGAACGCATACGCACCACCTGGATTAACTAGCATTGCAGGGCGAAGTCTATTTTGAGAGTGTTCACTATGCTTTTCGATAATATAACAATCTAAATAACCACTTGCGCCGTTCGGTTTTTCAATTCCGTAATATGCATACAAATCTATTCTTTCTACTTTCATTTTTCTATCCTACTTTAATAAACATAATCTAACTTAATCTAAATCTTCTTGGTCTAGCGTTATTGCCTTTTCTATAATATGTAATAAATCGTCCTTGCCGTAGCCGTTTTCAGCGCTAGTTGCCGTTAAATCGGCAAATCCGACTTTAAGCGAAGTTGCTATTTCTTTTACCCTTGGTTTAATCTTGGTCTTGGCTAGTTTATCGGCTTTGGTGGCTACGAGAGCGAACGGCACGGCGTAATGATAAAGGTAATTTATCATCATCTTATCATCGGCTGTTGGCTCGTGACGGATATCGACGAGCGATAAAAGTAGATTGATTTTTTGGGTGGATAGGAAACTTTCTAGCAAGTCCCCCCACTTCTTCTTTTCTTCCTTACTAACCTTTGCAAAGCCATAGCCTGGTAGGTCAGCCAAAATAAAATCGCCAAAATCAAAGTAGTTGATAAGCCTAGTTCTACCAGGTGTTACCGAAGTTCTTGCAAGCTTTTTTTGGTTAGCGAGCATATTTATAAGCGAACTCTTGCCCACGTTAGACTTGCCTGCAACGGCAATTATAGGCTTATCGACCTTCAAAAATTTATCCTTACTTGCAACGCTCGTTATAAAGGTTGCTTGTTTTATCTTCATGTTTTTCTCCTTAAATTATAGCGTTTTTGAACACTTGATCCACTTCGCTAACCGGAATAAAGGTTATTTCCTTTCTAATTTCTTCAGGAATATCTATTAAATCCTTTTTATTACCCATAGGGATTATAACCTTTTTAATGCCTAATCTAAATGCTGCGAGCGATTTTTCTTTTAATCCACCGATAGGTAAAACCTTGCCCCTTAAGGTTATTTCGCCGGTCATCGCCACGCTCTTTCTTACAGGCTTATTGGTAAACGCCGACAATATTGCAGTGGCCATCGTTATACCTGCGCTAGGTCCGTCCTTTGGCGTTGCGCCTTCGGGTACGTGTATATGAATATCGATCTTTTCAAACCTTTCAGCGTCAACGTTATATTTTGTGGCGTTCGCCCTAATATAACTTATAGCGGCACGTGCTGATTCCTTCATAACGTCGCCAAGTTTACCCGTTAAAACGATTTCGCCTTTACCTTGCATTAAGCCTACTTCTATGGTTAAGGTAGTACCACCTACACTCGTCCACGCTAAGCCCGTGCAAGCACCCACTTCGTCCTTTTCTAACGCCATATCCTTGATGTGTTTTTTAATTCCCAAATAATTATTGACTGCTTTTTGGTCAATCTTTTGCTTTCTAATTCTTGGGTTTTGGGCAAGTTTCGTCGCCACCTTTCTTATAACGCTAGAAATTTCTCTTTCGAGATTTCTAACCCCTGCTTCCATAGTGTAGCCCGTGATGATTTCGTTTATAGCATCGTCTGTAAAGTCAACTTTACTTTGGCTAACGCCGTTATTTTCAAGTTGTTTAGGTATTAAATACCTTTTTGCAATTTGCAATTTTTCTTCGTTAGTGTAGCCCGTCAACTCTATAACTTCCATTCTATCAAGTAATGGATATGGAATAGTATCGAGCGAGTTGGCAGTAGTTATAAACATTACCTTAGTCAAATCGAAAGGTACTTCTAAATATCTATCCCTAAACGTTGCGTTTTGTTCAGGGTCTAGAACTTCTAGCAAAGCGCTTGCAGGGTCGCCGTGAATATCGGACGAAAGTTTATCTATTTCGTCCAGCAAGAACACGGGATTTGACGAGCCTGCGTTTTTAAGTCCGTAAATTATTCTACCAGGCATTGCGCCAACGTAAGTTTTTCTATGCCCACGAATTTCGGCTTCGTCCTTAACGCCACCAAGGCTCATTCTAACGAACTTTCTATTTAGCGCCCTTG
>SVHP01000025.1 GCA_015055735.1 Clostridiales bacterium
GGTGTTGATATCTTCGAGTTTAGACGCCATAGAGCCGACTGCCCCAAATAGACAAGCGTAAATAAGAAAGCCTAACACGAAGAACAAGAGCATATACAAGAACAAGTCGAAAGGCATATTAAATATAGAATTTATAATCATATTATCAGCCCAATAAGTCTTGTTTAGATTAAAGAATAGTAGCGCCGAGCCGAAAATTGCAACCAGTTGCAAAAACCCTGCTATACAAGACGCTAAAATTTTTCCAAACATCATTGATAACGGCTTTGCGCTAGTTATAAGAAGTTCCATAGCCCTAGAACTCTTTTCGGTTGCGACGTTGCTAGCCACCATTTGTCCGTAAAGCAAGATGACCATATACAATGCAAAAATCATTATGTAAGTATAAAAGAAGTTTTGAACTTGGTCTTTACCTAGATTTATCGTTTGTGAACTAATTTGTTCGGTTAAAATTTGGCTTGCCTGCTCTTCAGTTAAACCAAAGTTTATCATAGCAAACATTCTATACGCATTTTGCAAAACTTCGTTAGCAATCGCAGTGTTAGCGTCGTACATAGATAAATTGTTTACCATATAATCGTAAGAAGTTAAACTATCCAAAACGAAAGCGCACTCAACTTGACCGTCCACTATCTTTTGTTTAATTTGCTCTACACCTTCGCTAGAATACACCACTTGATAATCGATAAAGGCTTGTTCAAACATTTGCTTTACGAAATCGGCGTTTTCGCCAGCCACTATCATAGTCGGACGGCTTTCTACCACCCCGCCGTCATCTTCAGTCGCAAAAATTGCCGAAAACCTAGGGAAACACATAACTATCATAATGATAGCCATTAAAAACACGGTTACCCCAACGAAAACCTTATTGGTAAAGTAGTTTTTTAGTTCAAATTTCAAAATTTTATCAAACTGTTTCATACCTTACTCCTTATCCCCTGCATACTCTACGAATATATCGTTTAAGGACGGCTCAAACACTTTAATCTCGTCTATATCGAACTTTTCAGCCAAGTCCTTTATAACCTTTGCCTTTTCCCCAGCGTTTTCTAGAGTTATTAAAATATCTAGTTCGCTAATATCGGTAGCGCTATACAACTCTTTAATTTTGTCGTTATCTTTTGAACGAACTACCAACTTATTCCGTGGATAATTGCGCTTAATATCGATTAAATCGCCAGAAAGCGCCACTTTACCGTTATGGATTATGGCTATGTCGTCGCAAAACTCTTCGATATAACTCATTTGATGTGAAGAAAACAACACTATTTTACCGTTTCCTATTTGTTCTTTAACCACGTCTTTTAATAGCATAGCGTTTACCGGATCTAACCCCGAAAACGGCTCGTCCAAAATAACTATATCTGGATTATGAGCGATAGCAGTTATAAGTTGTATTTTTTGTTGGTTGCCCTTTGAAAGAGTATCTAACCTTTTGTTGCGATATTCTTGCATTTCAAGTCTTTCTAGCCAGTAATCGATAGATTTTGTAGCCTCCTTTTTATCCATACCCTTTAGTTCTGCAAAATATAAGAGTTGGTCGAATATTTTCTTTTTTGGATAAAGCCCCCTTTCTTCAGGCAGATATCCAAAACTAACGGTATTATAGTCAATTGGATTACCGTCTATCAAAACTTGCCCACCGTTGCTAGGGAAAACGTTCATTAAAATACGGATAATAGTCGTTTTACCTGCGCCGTTTCTACCCAAAAGCCCGAACGCCCTTCCACCTTTTGCAGTAAAAGATACGCCCGTCAAAACTTGCTTATCGCCAAAAGATTTATAAGTGTCTTTAATTTCTAACTTCATATTTTATTTTTACCTTTATAATATATTTTAATTTTGAGTATTTATCGCCTTTTTGAAAAATATCATTAGCAACGCTAAATTGATTAACGAAGTGACTATCCACGACAATGGATACGAATAATAAAGTACCGTCATCGACCTATTGCTTGCAAAATAAGTATACACCCAAATTATTCTAGTTAGACAAAGTCCTAGCGCGCTAGCAACCATAGCCAAGGTCGATTTATTTATTGCCCTAAGCCCACCACTTAACGTTTCCATAATTCCACTAAACGAATAGGTCAAACAAATTACCGAAGCGTATTCTAGTGCATAAGAAATCGCCTGTTCACTTTGAACGAAAAGTTTAATAATAGGAACGGACAGCGTTTGGAATATTATACCACTAAAAAGCCCAACGACAACGCATAAAATCAAGCAAATATACAGTGATTGAAGTAGTCTTTTCGGCTTTTTAGCGCCGAAGTTTTGACTGCAAAAAATAGTTGAAGTATGCGACATTGAAGTCAATATCGAATAGAGAATACTATTTATATTATTAGATGCAGAAGCGCCTGCAATCGCAAAATCGCCAAAAGAATTGATGGACGCTTGAATTATAACGTTTGATATAGCAACCATAGACGTTTGTAAGCCTATAGGCACGCCCATTTTCAAAATTCTAATAAGTTCTGCTTTATAAATTTTTATCTCTTTTAAGCAAAGCCTATATCTTTCTGGTTGTTTTAAAAGTGCCAAAACGACCAGTACTGCGCTTACTAGTTGAGAAATTATAGTTGAGCAAGCGATTGCTATCACTCCCCACTTAAAAACCACAACGAACAAAAAGGTTAAAGCAACCTTAACTAGCCCCGAAACACTTAAAAACAAGAGTGGTCTTTTAGTATCCCCCGTAGCACGCAAGATTGCAGCACCGAAGTTATAAATAGAAGAAGTTATAAAGCCACCCAAAATTATTGCCAAATACAAAGTAGACTGATTTATTATGCTCTCTGGCGTATTTAATAGAGCAAGCATAGGCTTTGCTAAAAACACGCCTAAAATTCCCACTAGAATTCCACACCAAACGCTAGTTGCCATAGAAGTATGTATACTCTTACGAATAATGATATCATCGCCAGAGCCAATCGACTGTGCAACCACTGCGCTTACTCCTACCGAAATGCCTATTACTAAATTTATAAATAGCGAAGTTAAGTGTCCCGTTGCGCCGATTGCAGCTAAAGTCCCCTCTCCTGCAAATTTACCCGCAATCATATGGTCAATTATGTTATATAATTGCTGAAATACGTTAGTTAAAATAAGTGGAATAGTAAACTTTATTATTTGAGATAGCAACTTTCCTTCGGTTGCATTTACTTTTGCGCTAGCCATAACTCTCCTAAAACTCAAAAAGTTTTTTGCTATATAAAAAAGTCGAAAAAATGCTTTCGACTTCTTCATAAATTATCATATTAAATTAAGCGATTGGCTCACTCTCCGTATCCGGAGCGCAATCTTTAATCAACTCGTCGGTTAATTTATTGTAAAGTGCGTTATCTTGGCTATAAAAATACTCACTTTGTTGGTCTACGGCAATAGCTTCCATATTGATAAACGTTTCAAAAGTTTCGCCACCTAAGTTAGAAATACCCTTGCTTACGTATAAGCCTTTAACACATTCTGCTTCAGCGTCAGAAATAGCGCCCATAAACGAAACTGCGCCTTCGCCTACTAAGTATAGATCAAAGTAGCCGTCGTTTCTTTCTAGAAAATACGCTTTATCGCAAACTTTTCTAGTAGCGATTTCTTCTATATAAGACATACATTGTGGGCAAAAACCGTTTTCAGCAAAAGCGTGTGTTTCGCTAGTAGGGTCGATAATGGCTAATATCGATTGATTACAGTGCCCTACGCATTTATAATAGCCGTATCCTTTTTGACCACAAATAGGTTTCTTTATGATAAAGTCAAGGTACAAATTATGTCCACCAACTTGTTGCATAGACCCGTCTACGTAAACAACGTAAAGTTTTCCGTCAGGGGTAATCTCAAAGTTAGAAATCTCTTTACCTTGGAAAATTTCGGTCAGTTCAGCAATCGTTCCGTCCCAACCTTCTTCTTTTAATAAATTATATATGGTCGTTACCGTAAATTTCGCATCGTCGTTAGCTTGCGAATCACAAGCAACTAATCCTAACGAACAGCTACCTATTAAAACCGATAGCAATAATGCAAGTATCTTTTTCATATTTTATCTCCAAAAAAAATAATATTTTGACAAATACATTATACATCTATTTAACTAATAAATCAATAATTTTTTATAAAATTTATATTTTTATCTATTAAAATTACTAATAGCGCGCTAGTAAAATTTAACAGCGCGCTATTATTTATATGCCATTTTATAACTGAATTTGTCGTTTTGACAGTGTTTTACTGCATTTTTCGTTATTTTTTATGTTTGATAAGTCCCAAAGCCTTGCTTATTTCCATAACCACGATAGGCGCTAAACATAATGCTAAACCTATTAAATATAGAGTTGGTTCAAGGTAAATTAAACCAAACGCCGAGTTTAAGCCAGGAACGAACAATACTAACGCCACTAATACTAGCGAAGAAAGTGCGGCAAGATTGAGATTTTTGTTGGTAAACGGTCCTATCTTAAATAGAGAGTGTTCAGAACGCATATTGAATGATTGAACTACTTGAGAAAGCGCTAAAACCATAAATGCCAAAGTTCTTCCACCTTCAGTACAGCCACTCATTGTCTTTCCTAAATAAAACGCAAGTAGCGACAAACCACCGAACAACAAGCCTTGTAAAACAATTCTTACGCCAAAACCGTGAGCGAACAAGCCTTCGTTCTTTGGCTTTGGTGGGCGTGACATAACGTCTTTTTCTACTGCTTCCATACCGAGCGCAATAGCAGGTAAACTGTCGGTTACTAGGTTAATCCATAGTAATTGCATTGATAGAAGTGGCGATTCTTTCCAAATAAGCATTGCGATAAACACTACAAGCACTTCGCCGATATTAGTTCCTAGTAAGAAACCAACAACCTTTTTAATGTTAGCGTAAATGCCCCTACCTTCTCTAACTGCATCGACGATAGTAGCAAAGTTATCGTCTGTTAAGGTCATATCCGAAGCGCCTTTAGCAACGTCCGTACCCGTAATACCCATAGCGCAACCGATATCTGCCGCCTTAAGCGCTGGCGCGTCGTTTACGCCGTCGCCGGTCATTGACACCACTTGACCTTTCTTTTGCCAAGCCTTGACAATCCTAATTTTATTTTCAGGCGAAACTCTTGCATAAACTGAAATTTGTTCAACCTTTTGGTCTAGTTCTTCATCGCTCATTTTATCTAGTTCAGCGCCCGTAATAGCCAAATCGCCGTCTAGCAATATCCCTAATTCCTTTGCGATTGCCGAAGCCGTTACGACATGGTCGCCCGTAATCATGACCGGTTTAATACCTGCCTGTCTACAAATTTTAACTGCTTCTTTTGCTTCAGGGCGTGGTGGGTCAATCATACCTACTAATCCCATAAAGGTCAAGCCGTTTTCTATTTGTTCTGAAGTAAGTTCATTTGGAACTTGGTCTATTTCTTTATACGCAATAGCCAAAACTCTCAATGCGCTCGAACTCATTTGTTCGTTAATTTCTTTAGCCAACTTAAAGTCGCCGTTTATACAACGAGTTTCCATAACGTCCACAGCGCCTTTTACGATTACTATTTTCTTGCCGTCTATAACATTTATAGTACTCATCAATTTTCTATCCGAGTCAAAAGGAATTTCACCTATTCTTGGATAATCTTTATTTAGTTGTTCTTTGGTTAGTCCGTTCTTATAAGCCGCCAAAACGATACTCGTTTCGGTAGGGTCGCCTATATGCGTTTCCTTGCCGTTATCGAACACTACCGAACCGTCCGAACACAAAGTTCCGTAAGATAAAAGTTTTTTGATGCTTTCGGAGTTGTTATCGGTTATATCTTCTACGCCTTGACCGTCCACGTACGCCTTAACCAAAGTCATTCTATTCATAGTAAGCGTACCCGTTTTGTCCGAACAAATAATAGATGCGCTACCTAAAGTTTCAACAGCAGGTAGTCTTCTAATGATAGCGTTCTTCTTAACCATTCTTTGAACGCCGATAGAAAGTACGATAGTGACTATTGCTGGTAAACCTTCAGGT
Organism: Clostridiales bacterium; assembly: GCA_015055735.1. Taxonomy (GTDB): domain Bacteria; phylum Bacillota; class Clostridia; order Christensenellales; family Borkfalkiaceae; genus UBA1259. Next base: position 5,993 of record SVHP01000025.1, read on the forward strand.
ATAGCAGAAACAGCTAGCGACACGCTAGTCATAACCACTTCCATAGGTGGAAGTTCATCGATTAAGCCTACTACTAATATGATAGCGCATACGCCGAGCGCCAAAAAGCCTAGATACTTGCCTAGTTTTGCTAGTTTTTGTTGAAGTGGGGTTTGAGAATCTTGTTCGTTAGAAAGAAGATTTGCAATCTTACCCATTTCGGTATTCATACCCGTTGCAGTTACCACAGCAACAGCCGTACCGTAGGTTACGGAACAACCCGAAAAGACCATGTTAGTTCTATCGCCGATAGGTGCGTTTTCCTTAACTTCTGCCCTAGCATCTTTCTCTGACGGAACTGATTCGCCCGTAAGCGCCGATTCTTCACTCTTTAAGCTTACGCTTTTAATAAGTCTAGCATCGGCAGGCACGAAATCACCTGCTTCAAGCAAAATAATATCGCCAGGTACGAGATTTTTAGCGTCGATAACTAGTTCTTTACCCTCACGAATAACCCTAGCGTGTGGCGCTGACATATTAGTAAGCGCGTCTAACGCCTTTTCTGCTTTGTTCTCTTGTATTACACCCATAATGGCGTTCATAACCACGATAAGCAAGATTAGAACAGGCTCAAAAAACTCGCCGTGTCCACCGTTAGAACTTTCAATTACTGCAAGCACGAAAGAAACTACTGCCGCTAGCAGTAAAATGATTATCATAACGTCCTTAAACTGCTCTAAAAACTTAGCGAATATAGATTTTTTCTTCTTTTCTTGAAGTTTGTTAAGCCCAAACTCGTTTCGCTTTTGCTCTACTTGCTCGTTAGTCAAGCCATTTTCTTGATCGGTTTGATAGTGGGAAAGAATATTTTCAATACTATCTATGTGTGCTTTCACTTTTTTTACTCCTTAACTTAATAATATTATTTTGATATATATTTATATATTTAAACATTAAAATAAAATTTAATGTAGAATTTTAAAATTTTTCGCCAAAAATCAGTTAGATTTTGAGAAAGAGCCTTATAAAAAACAAAAACTCCGAAATCAAATATAATTGATTCGGAGAATTTTAATCAGAGTCGCCCGAATCTCGCAATAATGCAAGTCTGGTCAATTAAGAACAGCCAGAGATTTCTCTCACGATGTTGACTGCTCCCCACTTTTTAGTGGGCGACTACTCCCTTAACGATTTAATTATAACATTAGATTACAAAAAAATCAACGATTTTAGAAAAATTTTCCAATTTTTACATATTGAAATCTAAGCCTAGCCACTTTACTATTTCAAACGCAAATTTTAGCGCTGACTTAGGTCCGTTCGCAGTAATGATATTTTGACAAACCACCACGTCACTTTCAATATAACTATCCCCTAACGCCTTTATAAACTCAGGCGCAGGATAGCAAGTTGCCTTATCTTTTATCAAGCCGTGTCTAGCAAGAACGACAGCAGGCGAAGCGCATATTGCTCCCACCAACTTGCCTTGCTCGTTGGCTTTTGTTATATCGGACACTGCCTTTTGGCAGTTAGATATATTAGTTGCGCCAGGCATTCCACCTGCAATTACTATTCCGTCGTAATCGTCTATATTTATCTCATCTATCAATTTGTCGGCTAAAATTTTAATATTATGCGAGCCGTTAATAATCCTATCGTTTACCGAAACGATATCGCATTCTGCCCCTGCCCTTCTTAAAATATCAACTGGGGTTACGCCTTCAATTTCTTCAGTGCCGTCGGCAAATAAAACTGCTATCTTTTTCATAATCACCACACTACTTATTAGTTTAATTTATTATCTAAAGGTTGGTTAGGCGTATCTACTGCCGATTTCTTGCCGTTGGTTTTAAGTTCCCCAACGACCATTTTTGATAAGCAGAAGAGCGCCACCACGTTAGGCAATACCATTAAATAGTTAAAGAAATCGGTTAATTCCCAAACTAAATCGTTTTTTAAGAAAGAGCCGAGTAGAATAAATAAAATACTGATTATTGAATAAATAATAGTTCCCTTTTTCTTGAACAAATAGTTGAAGTTGATTTTACCGAACATATTCCAACTTATAATAGTTGAGAAAGCAAAGAAAGTTAAACAAATAGCAACGAAGATAGAGCCGATTTGAACACCTAAACTTGCATCGGTAAAGATACTTGAAACAGCAGTTGCAACTAGATTATTCTTTGAAATATTTTCAGGGATAACGCCCGTACTTAAAATGCCGTTACCTGCATAAAGTGTGATTATTACGACTAAAGAAGTCAAAGTTAAAACGATAAAAGTATCGATAAACACACCTACGATTGCAACCGTACCTTGTTCGTGAGCAGTCTTAACGTTTGCTTGAGCGTGAGCGTGTGGGGTTGAACCCATACCTGCTTCGTTAGAAAATAGTCCTCTCTTTGCGCCTTGGCTAATCGCAATTTTAAGCGCAGCACCGAAACTACCACCGATAATTGCTTGTGGGGTGAACGCATACCTAAAAATCATACCGAACGCTTGTGGTAAATCGGTGATTTTGCAACCGATAACGATTAGCGACCCTACGATATAAATTAAAGCCATAATAGGTACGATTTTTTCGGTAACCGATGCTAAACGAGAAGTTCCACCGATAAAAATTAGAGCGGCTAGGATTGCAATTACGATACCAACCACCCAGGTAGGAATACCCGTTGCATTGCTAACTGCTTCGCCGATAGAATTAGATTGAACCATAGAACCTATAAAACCTAATGCAACCACTATCGCCACTGCGAAAAAGCCTGCCAAGAACTTACCAAACTTACCCTTAAACGCTTGTTTAATATAATATACAGGGCCACCTTGAACGTTTCCTTCAGCGTCAATTTCTTTAGTTTTTTGCGCCAAAACTGCTTCGGCGTAAATAGTTGCCATACCTAAAAAGGCAATAATCCACATCCAAAAAATTGCGCCAGGTCCACCCGTTAAAATAGCACCGCTTGCACCGATAATATTACCAGTACCAACTTGTGCGGCAACTGCAGTTGCAAAGGCTTGGAAGGAACTCATACCCGACTTTTGTTTGCCACCTTTGAGTTTGATATTTCCAAACACGTTTTTCATACCCTGTCCAAAACACCTAATTTGTACAAAACGTGTCTTTATCGTATAAAATAAGCCAACGCCTATTAACAATACTATTAAAATATAGTCTGCTAAATACGAGTTTACGGTCACGACTGCGTCGTATAACCATTCTAAAAATTGATCCATAGTTCTTCTCCTTTGAGTAAAATTTGCGACAAAACAAAAAGGTTGCCATTTAGTTTTTCAACAAAATAAGCAACCCCAAAGAATTTGAAAATTTTTATAAATAAAATATTTCCGTCCTTTTGCCTGAGAGATTAGGGGTATTGCCCTTTGCACCTTCGGCACTCTTTTTTCAAGAGATTCTCCGGAATTTCTCCACTATCAGTCTTTGCATTCTGATAGTTTCATCGAAAAACGTCTATAAGTATAGCACTTATACCCTGCTTTGTCAAATATTTTGATAAATAATTTATCTTTTGTCAAAATTTACGTTATTCGCCGTCAAATAACGGTGTAGAAAAATATCTTTCGGCAGTATCGGGAAGAACTGTAACCACGGTCTTGCCCTTACCTAGAACTTTAGCAAGGCGTTTTGCAGCCGCCACGTTAGTTCCCGAAGATATTCCACACATTATACCTTCAAGTCTTGCTAAATCACGAGAAGTTTGCAAGGCTTCTTCGTCCGAAATTATGCAAATATCTTCATAAATATTGCAGTTTAATACGGGTGGAATCAAGCCGTCGCCTATGCCCATTTGGATATGCGAACCTATCGTTCCACCTGCCAAAATAGCAGCGTTTTCAGGTTCAACAGCCCAAATTTTAATATCGGGGTTTTGCGCCTTTAACACTTCGCCTATACCCGTAATCGTCCCACCCGTGCCAATGCCAGAGCAAAAGCCGTGAATAGGACCTGCCACTTGTTCTAAAATTTCTAGCCCCGTATGGTGACGGTGCACGGTTGGGTTAGCTTGATTTTCAAATTGTTGTGGCACGTAAACATTTTTATTTTCCTTTGCCATTTGTAATGCTTTTTTCAAGCATCTATCGATACAATCGCCAATATTCCCGTCGTCGTGCATTAAGATTACTTCAGCGCCGTAATGACGAACGAGTTTTCTTCGCTCTTCACTAACTGAGTCAGGCATAATGATAATAGTCTTATATCCTTTAACTGCCCCAACGAGCGCCAAGCCTATGCCTTGATTGCCACTAGTTGGCTCAACAATTATGGTATCCTTATTGATTAAGCCCTTGTTTTCAGCGTCGGTTATCATATTGTAAGCCGTTCTAGTTTTTATAGAGCCACCCACGTTAAGTCCTTCGATTTTAACCAAAATTTGAGCGCAATCTTCATCTACCATTTTATTTAGTTTAACCATAGGCGTATGACCTATTGCATCTAACACGTTCTTATAAATCATAATAATAGTCCTTCCATTTCTAACCTTATTATTATACTATATATACTACGAAAAAAGCAACGATTTTGTTGAATACTACAAAAAATAATTACGAAGGCATAGCTCTCCCATTAAAACCACCACGTTAAACTTATCAATTTCCTGCAAATTTAATAGTTTACCACTTTTTTTTGCATTAATTATCGTTTTCATTGACTTTTATATATGAACCATATATAATGATTTTTATTATTTTATATATAAAACATAAGAAGGTGTAAATATGATTTATTACGTTTCGGTAAACGGCAGTGATTTGAACGACGGAAAAATAACTTCCCCTTTTCAAACCATAAACCACGCGGCAAGTATAGCCGTTGCTGGCGATACGGTTAAGGTTTTCGGTGGAACGTATAGAGAGTGGGTTAACCCTATTAACGGTGGTACAGATGAAAATAATCGTATCACATACGAAGCCGTTGACGGCGAACACCCTATTATTAAAGGTTCAGAAATTATCTCGGATTGGGAAAAAGTATCGAGTACAGTTTGGAAAAAAACTTTACCTAATACTACGTTTGGAGATTGGAATCCTTTTGATATTAAAGTGGAAGGCGATTGGCTCGTTGACCCACAAGAATATCACGTTCATCTTGGCGACGTATATATAAATGGCATATCAACGTTTGAAGCAAAATCTATGGACGACCTTTATGATTGTACCCCACGTACAGTATGCTTTCAAAACAATAGACGTGTTGAGGAAGAACTTATTTTACACCCAGAACTCACGATATATAAGTGGTACGCCGTAGTAAACGATAAAGAAACTACCATTTACTGCAACTTTCAAGATTATAACCCTAATAAAGAAGTTATAGAAATAAACGTTCGCCCTTGTTGCTTTTATCCAAAATCAACGGGTGTAAATTATATTACCCTTCGTGGATTTGAAATTGCGCAAGCAGGGTGTCCGTGGACACCCCCAACGGCTGACCAAATAGGCATGATTGGTCCTCACTGGAGCAAGGGGTGGATTATCGAAAACAATCATATTCACGATGCAAAATGTAGTGCGATTAGTCTTGGCAAAGAAGCTAGCACGGGCCACAACCTTTCTTCGAGATTCCATAGAAAAACAGGACACCGTTATCAACTTGAAGCAGTATTTTCAGCAATTAGGCTCGGCTGGAACAAACAAACGATTGGTTCGCATATCGTTCGCAATAATATTATACACGACTGTGGACAAAACGGAATAGTTGGACACCTTGGCTGTATTTTTTCAAAAATTGAACACAACCATATCTATAATATCGGTGTAAAACACGAATTTTGGGGTCACGAAATGGCAGGCGTAAAATTCCATGGCGCTATCGATACTCTTGTAATTAACAATAATATCCACGATTGCACGCTTGGTATGTGGCTTGATTGGGAAGCACAAGGTATGCGAGTGACTAAAAACGTTTTTTTCAATAATAATCGAGATTTTATGGTTGAAGTTAGTCACGGTCCTATACTTATCGACCACAACGTTCTTGCTTCGCAATATTCGATTGACAATTGGTCGCAAGGTAGCGCATTTGTTCACAACCTAGTATGTGGAAAGATTTTTAATAGAACGATTTTAGAACGAACTACACCTTACCACCTGCCACATTCAACGGAAATTGCAGGCTATTGCGAAATTTACGGTGGTGATGATAGATATTATAATAATATCTTCGTCGGTAAGTGGGATAATAATTGCGAATATTTAGAACAATTAACCGAAAATTGTGATAGATTCACTTCGCCTGAAGAATATAATGAAAAAATTGAAGAAATTTACAAAGTTCATGGACATGTAGGATATAGAATACCCGTATCTCAACCCGTTTGGTTAAAAGACAATGCCTATTCAGGACACGCAAAACCTTCAAAAAACGAGAAAAACGCATTTATCACGAACGGAATTTCGGTAGAAGTTGAAGATAAGAACGGCGACGTTTTCATTATTCTTGACTTACCTATCGATTTAATTAACGCTAGTTGCGAACAAATTTCAACTAAACGACTTGGCGAAACGAGAATTTCAGCAATGCCGTACGATGCGCCAGACGGCTCGGATTACGATTTCTCTTTCGACCTTATCGGCGAAACCTATGATGGCTGTATTAAACCTGGTCCACTTGCAACGCTAACTGAGGGAAAACAAGTAATTTGCATTTGGAAAAAATAAAACTAAAAAAAGCCTTGCAAACTTTTAAGTTCGTAAGGCTTTTAACATTTTGTTTTCAATTATTATTTTTCATAGAAATGTTCTACAATCATGAACACGCCTTTAATAGTAAGAACAGCGCCTAGCACGATATAAATCCAAGCAAGTGGTAAGAACACGTCAAGTAGCATCATTATAGCAAAAAGCGCAGTTGCTCCGTTTATGATACATAAATAAATATCTTTTTCTCTATACGAAGGAACGAATTCACAAACGCCGAAAGCCAAAAGGAATGCGCCTATTATGGTTAAAATAACGTTAGTTATAAACCAACCGCCAACGCCACAAACCAAGCCTAATGCAATTTTGAAAGCCCCTGACTTATATTCGCCGTCCCCACAGTCTAAAACACCGAAAACGAATAGCGCAATACCTGCAATAGCTAATACCCAACGGGCTAAATCAATGCCGAATATACAAAATAGTATACCAACTACTGTATAAACAACCGGCGAAATCAAATCTTTATTAATCTTTGATAAAAAATCTTTCATAACTTCTCCATACGTTTTATATCTTAATACCCTTAATATTATAATACTCAAACGACAAAATGTCAATATTTAATGAACAAAAATTAAAATAATTAAGATATTTTGTATTATTTTTGATAATAAATGGAAAAAAACAACTTTTTCAAGTTGTTTTTCCCAAATTATCTAAATTGATTAAAAATTACCAATAGAGTAATGAAAGTGCCTTAACCTTATTTCTTACCCAAAAGCATCAATACGCCTTCTAAAGCGATTAAAACACCGATTATGATGAATAACCAATCCATCATTGCCCATTTACTTACAACTAACATTACACCGAAAACGATGGTTACGATAGAGATAACTAATTCTTTAATATCTTTCTTATTAGATTTAAGAGCAGCAAGAAGTTGCTTTGCACCGTTAATAATAACGACGATACCTAAAACTAAAAGAACAATCTCTACGAATAACCAGCCACCTAGAGCGATTACGATACCTACTGCAATCTTAATTATTGCCGATACGTAGTCTTTGCTAAGAGCATCAGAAACACCCATAACTACTAAAAGTACGCCTACTGCCGTCATAAGCCAACCGAGCATTCCCGATTGGAAAACGCAGAATAGAATACCTATAACTAGGTATGCGATTGCTTGAATCATTTTGTTGTTTTTTGCTTTCATAAATATATCTCCTTAAAAAATTTTTTACTAATTAAATAGACCTTCATAATACTTTAAGTTATCGAAAGACGGCTTTAATTCGCCTTTTTCAATTCGCTTAATAATCTCGACAGTCTTGTCGTTAACAGGCGTATCGATGCCCACTTTATCGCCGTATTCACTAACTACGCCGTTAATAGCGTCCACTTCGCAAGGCTTACCCTTTTCAATGTCTTGGAGCATACTTGCCCTAATCTTTCTATGTTTTTTAATGGCGATAGGAATAATCATAAAGGACAACTTTTTCTTAAAATCACCGTTGTAGTTTAGAAGTTTAACTACGTCCTTACCTTGAATAGGTTCGATTTTAATTCCACCCTTTGCCGTGCAGTCTATAATTTCCTTAATGATTTTTTGAGCCAATCGGCGAGATTTTTTATTATCCGAAACCCCACCAAAATCAGTACCACACACGGTAGAAAGCCCACTAAACGCACTATTTACTACGAGTTTAGACCATCTTACGCCTATAAAGTTAGGCTCGCACTCAACCTTACCCATTATACTCAAAAGTCTAATAATTTGGTTAAAATGTGGTTTTTCTTGCCCTTCTTTAGTTAAAGCGCCGAGCGCAAACACCAAAGCGTCCGGACTAGAAGTAAGTTCACTAACGCCAGGTTGAGTCAACTGAGCGCCCCAACCGATTGCGCAACCGTAAGTTCTATTTTCTCCGATAACGTCAGCAACGGCTTGTTCTGGAAGTCCGTTTTGCATGGTACAAATAACTCCGTCGTCAGTTAAATAATTTTGCAATTTTTTAACTACGTTCTTGTTATCCAACTGTTTGGTCATTAAAAAGATGATATCGTATTTATCGGTCATTTCGTCGACCGATAAAGCGTTGACTTTAACGTTAAAAGAAACCGTACCCGTAATGGTTGCGCCCTTTTCTTTTAAGGCGTTAACGTGCGCAACGTTTCTATTTATTAAATCCACTTGCTCGCCCGATCTAGCGAGATATGCGCCAAGCACAGTACCAAGAGAGCCTGCGCCGTATATTGCAACTTTCATAATTCACCCCTTTAATATGTTACACAATTATTTATATTTAGTCAAATATTTTTTAGCACAAAAATAATTAAAGGACAAACTTTATTCTTCGTCGAATATCTCGAAATCGTCATTTTTTAATTCTTTTACGATTAAATCTAAAATCTCGTTATTCTCAGCCCTAATCGTATGATAGTGATATCCACCGGTAATATTAAGTAGTTCGGTAGATTTACCCGTTCTAACCCCTTCTATAAATTGTTTTACCTGAAATCTTGAAGATATGTTTAAGGGCGCTGATATTTTGCCGTACACCTTATGCCAAACGAACACGTCAACCACAGTCCCACCAAAATCTACGATAGTGTTAAGTTCCTTTTCGCTCTGACTTGACTCATGGCGAACTTTGAAAACTTTAGTCACAAACGGCGATTGCTTAACGATATAGCCACGACGGGTTGAAAGTATATCAAACCCTGCACTTTTTAGATAACCAATATCTTGAACTATAATTTGCCTAGAAACACCGAATTTTTCGGCTAGCGCACTTCCCGACACGGGCTGTTGTTTAGACATAAGATATAAGCTAATCTCTTTTCTTCTATCTTGTGTTTTCATATTCCTCCTTCTTAAAATTAGGTCACGCCACAACAAACGATTGTGACAAAAGCCATTAATTAAAGCGTGTGTAAATTTTTTAACGACAAATCTAGAATAGGCGAAGAGTGAGTTAGCGCACCACTAGAAATATAATCCACGCCGATTTCCACTAATCTAGCAACGTTTTCAGCAGTTACGTTGCCACTACATTCTAATTCAGCTTTGCCACTAGCCATTTGTACTGCTTTTTTCATATCTTCAACACTCATATTATCAAGCATAATAATGTCAGCGCCTGCATCTAACGCTTCCTTAAGCATATCAAGGTTTTCCACTTCCACTTCAACCTTTCTTACGAAAGGCGCATATTCTTTAGCAAGTTTAATGGCTTTAGCAACCCCACCTGCAGCGCCGATGTGGTTATCCTTTAATAAAATTCCGTCGCTTAAATTGTATCTATGATTATTACCACCACCAACTTTAACGGCGTATTTTTCAAAAATACGCATATTTGGTGTAGTTTTTCTAGTATCTAGAAGTTTAGTTTTACTTCCCTTTAATAATTGAACTATAAAATTAGTGTAAGTAGCGATACCACTCATTCTTTGTAAATAGTTAAGAGCCGTTCTCTCGCCCGAAAGCAATACTCTAACGTCCCCTTTAACTACGGCTAATTTTTGACCGTTAACAACTTTATCGCCGTCCTTACAGAAGAATTCAATCTCCGTTTTGTCGTCCAAAATAGTAAACGCCCTTGCAAAAACGTCTAACCCAGCAACAATACCGTCTTGTTTGCACATTAAATACACTTCGCCTAGCGTATATTCTTTAATAACTGCATTGGTGGTTATGTCTTCGCTTGTAACGTCTTCTTTTAACGCACTTCTAATCAAATCGTCAGCGTTTATTCTCATCGATATATCATTCATGACTCTTTCTCTCCTTTTCGATAGCCAATAACACGGCTTGTTTGTATTCGTCTTTATAATTATTGTATTTTTCTTTATCTATTTCCACTTGCTTTAGATAATTTGCTTTAGTGTATTTTGCTTGTATATCTTTAATTGCTCGCTTTGCAAAAACCAAACTTTCTAAAAGCGAATTGCTTGCTAGTCTATTCTTACCGTGTACGCCGTTACAAGCCGTTTCGCCTATTGCGTAAAGTCTGTCCATAGAGGTAGCGCTAACTCTATCGACGGCTATCCCACCCATAAAATAATGTTGGGACGGAACGACTGGTATGCTTTGTTTAGTAATATCGTATCCATGTTCTAAACAATGCTCGTAAATGTGTGGAAAGTGCGATTTTATTTCGTTTATGTCTATATTTTTTAAGGATAGCCAAACGTTGTCCGAACCTTCCTTTTTCATCTCGTCAAATATGGCGTTAGCGACCACGTCACGGGGTTGAAGTTCATCTACAAATCGTTCGCCCTTAGAATTTAATAGGATTGCGCCTTCCCCTCTAACCGATTCGGAAATAAGGAATTCTCTTCCCCCTTCGTTAGCGTAAAAAGTCGTAGGATGAATTTGAATATAATCTATGTTTTTAAGTTTTATCCCATACTTTAGACAAATTGCAAGCGCATCGCCCGTCAAATGTGGAAAGTTGGTGGAGTGTTTGTATAACCCACCTATGCCACCCGTTGCAAAAACGGTGTAATCGGCTAAAATATAGTCAAATTCGCCTTTTGCATCGTGTCCGATTATTCCAAAACACTGATTATCTTCTTGGATTATATCGACCATAGTGAAATTTTCTATCAAGGTGACGTTTTCTAACTTTTTAACTTCTCTAAGCAAGTTAGAAGTTATTTCCTTACCCGTTTGGTCTTTATGGAACAAAATTCTAGGCTTTGAGTGCGCTCCTTCTTTGGTGTATGCAAAATCTTGCCCGTCCTTTTCAAAGCGAACGCCGTACCCTACGAGTTGATTGATAGTTTCTCTAGAAGAATTTATCATAATCTCTACCGATTCGGGATTATTTTCGTAATGTCCCGCTCGCATAGTATCCTCATAAAAAGAGTTGAAATCGTCCTTATCTTTAAGCACGCAAATACCACCTTGCGCCAAAAAGGAATCGCTGTTTTCTAGTTTATCCTTAGAAATTATAATTATGTTTTTATCTTTAGGCGCATTTAAGGCACAATACAAACCCGAAGCGCCACTACCCACGATAACGATATCAGTTTTCATAATCTTTATTTTGCAAGTTCTAACATTTTATCAAGTGGTTTAATAGCCAAAAGTCTATCTTGCTCACTTACTTCAACTGCGTTCTCTCCTGTAATTAGTACGTTTAGTATTTTTTCTAAAGTAATGGTTTTCATATCGTGACAAATCGGACAAGGCTGGACAAAGTAAAAGCGTTTGTTTGGATTATCGTTTTGTAATTGATAAATTACGCCTTGTTCGGTACAAATAATAAATTCTTGACAGTCGCTATTTTTAGCATAATTTATAATACCTAAAGTACTGCCTATATAATCGGCTAAATCTAACACTTCTTTCTTACATTCAGGGTGCGCCAAAACTAGTGCGTTTGGGTGAGCCGATTTAACCTTTTTCACTTGCTCGCCACTCATCTTGACATGTATAGGACAAAAGCCGTCGTTTAATATAATATTTTTTTCAGGCACTTGCTCGGCAACGTATCTACCTAGGTTTTGGTCGGGAATAAAGAATATATTTTTATTTGGCAACGCCTTGACTATTTTAACGGCGTTTGAAGAAGTCACGCAAACGTCACTCTTACATTTTAAGCCTATTTCCGAATTGATATAGCAAACCACGGCTAAATCTTCATACTGTTCACGCATTTGCTCTATTTTTCCTTCTTTTACCATGTGCGCCATAGCGCAATCGGCAGTTTTGTCAGGCATCAACACCGTCTTTTTAGCGTTTAACACCTTAACGCTCTCGCCCATAAAGGCAACCCCACAAAATACGATTGTATCAGCGTCTATCTCCTTTGCAAGTTTTGCCAAGTAAAAGGAATCGCCCACGTAATCGGCAACCTTTTGAATTTCACCATCTGCGTAATAGTGCGCAAGTATGACGGCTTTCTTTTGCTCTTTTAAATCAAGTATTTTCTTAACAACGTCCTTTTCCATCTTAAGCGTCCCAAAAAATTTTTTAAAGATTATAGCACAAAACGTTACAACTGTCAACTTAACTGTAAACTTTACTGTAAAGTTTTAATCTCAAAATATAAAAAACGCTAACGAAAAAATTTCCGTTAGCATTTTAATACTTGATTTAATTACTCTATTAGAAAAATTAAATTTCTGAGAAATACTTAATAGTTCTAACCATTTGGCTGGTGTAAGAGTTTTCGTTGTCGTACCAAGAAACAACTTGTACTTGGTAAGTATCGTCGTCGATCTTAGAAACCATAGTTTGAGTAGCATCAAACAATGAACCGTATCTCATACCGATAACGTCTGAAGAAACGATTTCGTCAGTGTTGTAACCGAAAGATTCAGTAGCTTGAGCCTTCATAGCAGCGTTGATGCCTTCTTTAGTAACGTCCTTGCCCTTAACAACAGCAATAAGGATAGTTGTAGAACCGGTAGCAGTTGGAACACGTTGAGCAGCACCGATTAGTTTGCCGTTAAGTTCTGGGATAACTAAGCCGATAGCTTTAGCAGCACCGGTAGAGTTAGGAACGATGTTCATAGCACCAGCACGGCTTCTTCTCTTGTCGCCCTTTCTTTGTGGACCGTCAAGGATCATTTGGTCACCGGTATAAGCGTGAACGGTAGTCATGATACCTGATTGGATAGGAGCGTAATCGTTAAGAGCCTTAGCCATAGGAGCAAGACAGTTAGTAGTACAAGATGCAGCAGAGATGATCTTGTCTTCTTTAGTTAATGTTTTGTGGTTTACGTTGTAAACGATAGTTGGAAGGTCGTTTCCAGCAGGAGCTGAAATAACAACTTTCTTTGCGCCTGCAACGATATGAGCTTCAGCCTTAGCTTTTGCAGTATAGAAACCTGTACATTCTAATACAACGTCAACGTCGTATTGAGCCCAAGGACATTCAGCAGCGTTAGCGCACTTAGAAATTTTGATTTCCTTTCCGTCAACGATGATTGAATCTTCAGTAGATTCAACAGTGTGACCTTGTGCTACGTAGTTACCTTGCATTGTATCATATTTTAATAGATGAGCAAGCATTTCTGGGCTAGTTAAGTCGTTGATAGCAACAACTTCGTAACCTTCTGCACCAAACATTTGTCTGAATGCAAGACGGCCGATACGACCAAAACCGTTAATTGCAACCTTTGTTACTTTTGACATTTTTATGTCCTCCAAATTATATAATTTTAATTTTTTCAACAATTTTATGAAATTTTGTCCAAATTTCGTCTTATATATTATATATAGAAAAAAATGTTAAGTCAAATATTTTAACAACATTTTACCCTTTTATTTTTATTTTAATCCTTTTTTGCTAGGTTTATAGGCTAAATTTCTTTTTGCTATAAACTTTTTTATTGCCTATTCGTTTGCGAACTTATCTAAAGTCTCGCCAGATAGCCTAAAAGTCGTCCACCCGTCCATTTTCTTTGCGCCTAGAGATAGGTAAAAAACTATGCTTGGCGTATTCCAATCTAAACACGACCACTCTAACCTTCCACAATCTCTTTCTTTTGCTATTTGAGCGAGTTTTTTTAGCAAGCCCTTTCCGTATCCTTTACCCCTAAATTCAGGCAGAACGAACAAATCTTCTAAATAGATGCCCGATTTTCCCAAAAAAGTTGAAAAATTATGAAAAAACAATGCAAAACCCACTTCTTTTTTGTCTTGGTTAAGGACAAAAAGAACTTCGGCTCTACCCTTATCGAAAAGCAAGTTTTCCAAATCCTTTTCGGTAGCAACCACTTGGTCTAACATTTTTTCATAATCGGCAAGTTTTTTAATAAAGTCTAAAATAAGAGCCGTGTCTTGTCTATTTGCAAATCTAAATTCCATATCCCACCGTTATTTTAAGTTTTCAGCGTTTAAGCACAACAAATCGTCCACCACGAATAAGCCGTCCTTTCTAATAAGCTCTCCGTCAAAATAAATTTCGCCACCACCGTATTCAGGCGTTTGAATTTGAACTAAGTCCCAGTGTAGAGCCGAGATGTTTCCGTTATAGCAATCGTCGTAACAACAACCTGGCGTAAAGTGAATAGAGCCACTGATTTTTTCATCGAATAAGATATCGCCCATAGGCTTGGTTATATAAGGATTAACGCCGAGCGCAAATTCGCCCACGTATCTTGCCCCTTCATCCGTATCGAAAATAGCGTTTACCTTTTCGGTATCGTTCGCAGTAGCCTTTATAATCTTTCCGTCCTTAAAGGTAAGGCTTACGTTTTCAAACTTAAAGCCGTTTTCAACAGACGGTGTGTTGTAGGTTATAACGCCGTTTACGCTGTCTTTTACAGGCGCAGTGTAAATCTCTCCATCGGGGATATTGTGACTACCCGAACATTTCTTACTGCCTATACCTTTAATTGAAAAGGTTATATCGGTGTCTTTTGCGACTATTCTAACCTTATCGGCATTGTCTAATCTTTTCTTTAGGCTGTCCATAGCCTTGTCCATTTTAGAATAGTCGAGATTGCAAACGTTAAAGTAAAATTCTTCAAAAGCGTCCGTACTCATACCTGCTTGCTGAGCCATGCCTTGATTTGGGTAGCGAAGAACAACCCACTTGGTCTTTTTAACTCTTATTTCGTGATGAACGGGGTGAGAGTAATACTCGCTCTCTACTTGCATATTGCTAGACGGAACGTCCGATAATTCGTTGCAGTTTTCCCCACCACGAACGCCAATATAAGCGTCCATTTCGCTCATTCTAAACCCGTCGTACTTTGCCCTTAGAATTGCTTGCTCTTTGGTTTGACCTAAAAGCAGTTCACGAGTAACTCTATTGTCGTAAAGTTCTACGAAAGGGATTGCCCCAACGGCGTACGCTTCTTTAACCAAAGCGTTGACGAGCATATAGTCAATGCCCTTTGCTTCGATTAAAACCTTTTCGCCCTTTTTTAAGGCGCACGAATAATTTATAAGTCCTTTTGCTAATTTGTTTATTCTTTGATCTTGCATAATTTTACCTTCTTTAAACGATATAACAAAAGTATTATACAACTAAAATGGTTTTTTATAAAGTATTTTTGATAAAATTATAAATTTATTTGCTTAATTGACAAAAAAATGTTATTATAGTAAATGTAAAAAGTTGGGTAAAATGTAATTTAAGATATTTTAGTCAAAACTTTTTACCACAAAAAAAGAAAATATATATTATTTGGAGGCTATATTATGGCATTAGTAAACTCAAAGAAAATGTTTGAAATGGCTTACAAGAACGGCTATGCAATCGGCGCTTTCAACGTTAACAACATGGAAATCGTTCAAGGTATTACCGAAGCTTGTAAAGAAGTAAACGCTCCTGTAATTTTACAGGTATCAAAGGGTGCAAGAGCTTACGCTAACCACACTTACTTAGTTAAGTTAGTTGAAGCTGCTGTTAAGGAATGTCCTGAAATTCCTATCGTATTACACCTTGACCACGGTCCAGACTTCGAAACTTGTAAGTCTTGTATCGACGGTGGTTTCACTTCAGTTATGATCGACGGATCTCACCTTCCTTTTGAAGAAAATATCGCTTTAACAAAACAAGTTGTTGAATATGCTCACGCTCGTGGCGTTACAGTTGAAGGTGAATTAGGTACGCTTGCTGGTATCGAAGACGACGTTAAAGTTGAACACGGTGCTGAAAGCTATACTAAACCTGAAGAAGTTATCGAATTCGTTACTAGAACTGGTGTTGACAGCTTGGCTATCGCTATCGGAACTAGCCACGGCGCTTACAAATTCAAACCTGAACAATGTACTAGAAACGAACAAGGTATCTTAGTTCCACCTGCACTTAGATTTGATATTCTAGAAGAAGTTTCTAAGAAACTTCCTGGTTTCCCTATCGTATTACACGGTTCTTCTTCAGTTCCACAAGAATACGTTAAAATGGTAAACGATAACGGTGGTAAAATGCCAGACGCTATCGGTGTTCCAGAAGAACAATTAAGAAAGGCTGCTGGTTTATCAGTATGTAAGATCAACATCGACTCTGACTTACGTCTTGCTATGACCGGTACAATCAGAAAATTCTTCAACGAAAAGCCAGACAAGTTCGACCCAAGAGAATACTTAAAACCAGCTCGTGCTAACATCAAAGAACTCGTTAAGCACAAGTTAGAAAACGTTCTCGGTTGCGCAGGCAAAGCTGACGAATGCAAATAAGCATTAACTAAAAACAAACTAAAACGCCGTTCTTTTGAACGGCGTTTTTGATTTTACCTATTTTTTCAATTATTGATATAGAGCATATATATAAAATGCATTAAATACCGTAGGATTTAAATGTCTTATTTCAGCAAAGTAATCTATTACATAAAATCCTTTGTTTTGAAATTCAAAAGAATCTCCAACTACTTTTTCACTATTAACATAAATTTCTGCGAAACTTATAGTATCGATATTATTTCTTATCCCAAAATAGTAATATTTTTCAAAATCATAAGTGTTCGTATTAGAAATTTCTTTATATTCAAATCCAAGTGAAGGATATTGAGCATAATAATTTTCAAAGCAATGAACTAACTTATATTTTTTCTCGGTTACGTCTTTTTCTACAACTTCATTTTGATAGAACAAGGCATATCCATCGTTTACCGTAACGTCAATATATAAATCGGTAATACCTTTTAAATCCGCTCCAGTAGAGTTAATTAGGTCTAATTGTTGAGTGCGTTCAGCGTTCAAATAAACTCTTTGCCCCATAGTCACGCTTTGACCAAAATATCTCTCTTGTAAATTTTCTAAAATCACTAAAGCGCTATCAGATTGGTCAGTGTCAAACCCATAAATATTTGCACTTTGCGCGTAATCTTTTCCGTCTATGTTTACATGGAAAGTAATCAGATCATTATCACTTGGCTTTTTTATTTCTTGTTCGGCAGGTAAATCTGTTTGAATATCGTTGTAACCTTTTTCATCAAAAGAATAATTATAACTTACATTTTGAAGCATTGATACAACCTGAGTCCCTTCTGGAAGTCCTACCGTTGCATCCATTTTTACTATGTATTCTAAAACTTTTCCGTCTTTAGTCTTTATAATAGTTTCTTGCTTCAAAGTTGAAATACTGTGCATTGACATAATCGAATCAGTTGACATATCGCTAACTATTTTGAGTATAGACGTGCCGTTTTCTTCATGTACAGTTAGCGAAATATCCGCTTTTACAGAATTTATATCTCTTTTATTCTCTTCTATTTCTTTAAGTGCTTGTTCATACTCGGCTGAAGAAGGATTAAGGTGTGATAATTGTTTATCCAAATTATCATTTATTTTTTGTAAAGTTTTCTTTTGATTTTCTACACTTTCTTTATAAACGTCAATATGCGCCTTCTTTAGTTCGTCAAAATTATCAGCTAAAATATATTTTCCTATTTCTGAATCGACAATGTGCAAATCTATAGTTTCAAATGAAGATAAAGAAAATTTTTCATTTACTTCTTCAATAGAAACTTCCGAATAAGAAGACTCTCCTTCTTGACTTAAAGAATATTGATAATATTTTCCATTTTCAAGAAAAGTTTTTGTTCTTGAGTAATTGTTTGCGATTGACTTCCCATAGTTCCACTTGAACTTAGTGATGAATATCCTTTCTTATTTACATAATCAACAGATCTAACTTGACTGCTTGAACTTACGCCACTTTGAAGAACTGTACCAGTCTGATCTTTCATTGCCATATTAGCCGTGGTCTCTATATTGACAGTAAGAGAGCTCTTGTATTCAGCAATAGACGAAATATCTTCTTTCATCGTTGCAAATATTGCGTTTTCTTCGGGCGTACCCGTTTGGCTTTGTTCTTCTTCATTTGAAAAATCAAACAACCCACAACCACTTATTCCAAACGCTAAGCATAATGCTAAAACGCTTGAAAATACTTTCAAAATACCTTTTTTCATAATTTTTCTCCTTTATTTTTCTAATGTTATAATTACTGTCGCCCTTTCATTAGTTTCAACCCACTCACCTTCATAGGTCAAGGTGTTTTTACCCACCGTAAACGTAACTTCCTTAGAAGGAAAAAAACCATCATTACACTCACTAACAAAAACGACGTTTCCGTTTTCAAAACGCCAAATACCCGTTTCTAATTTACCAAGCAATTGCCTTCCGACACACCACAGTGCACTGCCATCTGCCTTTAAGACTAAAACATATAAGCCGTATTCGGCGATCACACCGTTTTGATTTGGCTCACCTACCGTCAAACTTTCTGTTTCTCCATCCATCTCTATTTGGCCGGTAAAAAAATTATATCTCCCTGTAACGCTTCTTTGCAATTTTTCTTCTTCGCTCATTTTTACCTTTTCCATACGGATTTCGGTTATCCTGCCGAAATTTGCCGGCATAATTGAAAAAATTATAGCATCTTTTTCTCTATATGCCTTATATAACAAATCTTCTCGCATATCTTCCGTTTTAGGATTATCGAGATCGTTACGCACAAAATAATACTGCTCTTTTTGGTCGGTCCAAAAAACTTCTTCGTTTTCTTTATACCACGTGTATTCATACGCATATAAACGGGGGTAAGAGCCGTTAAATGTCTCAGGATATTCAAATGCTGAAGTTAAAAAGAAAGTGTTATCTTCATAAACGTCCAAAACATACGAATCAGCCGAATAGGTATGCTCTATGTTATTTTCTTTAATCGTATCACCTATCTCATATTTATTTATTACTGACCCTATATAAATAGACAGTTGTTCAATATTGTGACCTACACTATAATCAGTCCTCGAAACAAAACGATATCGCCCTTCTATTTCGCCGTTACCACCAGACAAATTTTCACAACCTGCAAACGTTGATAACCCAACAATTAAGGTCAGTACCAAAGAAAAAATTACTTTAGTTTTTCTCATTCTCTCTCCTCTTTTCATTTTTGTAGTAATATAAATTTTTAATTATTCAAAAATTTATTACTTGACAATATATCAAATGATTATTTCATTTATTATAACACTCTATATATTAAGCGTCAAGTATTTTATAAACTTTATAATATCGTAATTATAGCACTCAATATATCGAGTGTCAAGTATTTTACTAAATTTATTGAGTATAATTAAAATATGAAAATTTTTGCAGATAGACTTTTAGAATTAAGAAAAGAAAAAAATTTAAGTCAAGCAACACTTGCAAAAGCGTTAGGCGTTAGTTTTTCGGTAATTTGCTATTGGGAAACTAATAGAAGTGAACCTACTGCTCCAAACATCGTTAAAATCGCAGAGTTTTTTAACGTCAGTGCTGATTATCTTTTAGGAATAGAAAATTAAACTTTATCCACAAACATAAAAACGCCGTTCAAACGAACGGCGTTTTTGATTTTAAAGTTTTATCCTAAAACTCTCCCCTTAAAGATTAAGGGGGTAGGGGTTTTGAGGAGTTTGTAAAAGGGATTTTTAAGGGAAAACGACTTCGGAAAAGAGTTTTCCCTTATAGAAAAACAGAATATTTTTTAAAAAATAAATATCCACCAGCCTAGCTGGTGGTTTTTCATTTTCGGGCAATTAGCCCTAAACTATTCTGGCTTACGCACAAGTGCGTATTTAAACGACCTGCCAGTCTCGCACCTTTTACTTGTTACCC
>SVHP01000026.1 GCA_015055735.1 Clostridiales bacterium
TGGGCTCTTCCGATTTCGCTCGCCACTACTTTCGGAATCGTTGTTTTACTTTCTTTTCCTCTGGGTAATTAGATGTTTCAGTTCCCCAGGTTCCCTTCATTACGCTATGTATTCACGTAATGATACCATAACATTACTTATGGTGAGTTCCCTCATTCGGATATCTACGGATCAATGTCTATTTGCGACTCCCCGTAGCTTTTCGCAGCTTGTCACGTCCTTCTTCGGCGCCATGTACCAAGGCATCCTCCTGTATGCTCTTTGTAGCTTGATCTTTATTTTGAATTGCTTTTTCGCAATCCGTCGAATTTGCTTACATTTCCTTGACTATACTCGACTACTTTTAGTGATTGATTTCCTACGTTTTTCGTATTAACCTTTCGTTAAAAATATTTAGTCTTTCTTTTGCTCTTTTTTGCCTTAATGTACTAAAAAAAATTAAGTCTTCTCGATTGATTTGTTCTTACAAACTTATCTCTCTTCTCTTCTATGCAGTTGTCAATCTACGGTGCTTTGACTTCGGTCAAAGTGTGGCTAACTCCGCCACAAAATATTACTACCCAACGCGATAGCCCTAATATATTACCACTTATAAAAATGTAAGTCAAGCGTTTTGCAAAAGTTTTTCTACATTTTTTTAAATTTTTTTCAAATTATTTTTTTGCCGATTTTTTACACAATATATAGCACGTACGCGCGTGAGAAACACAATTTTTACTATATATTTTACCAAAATATTTGATTTTTATTATTTTGTATGTTATCATTATCAAAAGGTGGTTATTATGGATATTAAAAATCAATGTAAAAATGCAGTTGAAGAACTTATTCAACTTGCTAAGCTTAAAGAAAATGATATTTTAGTAGTAGGTTGTTCTACTAGCGAAGTTGTAGGCAGTAAAATCGGCACTAATTCCGACCCCGATACTGCCGAACAAATTTTTGAAGGCATTTATTCAGCCTTAAAGAAAAATGGCATTTATCTTGCCGTTCAATGTTGCGAACATCTAAATCGAGCAATCGTAATAGAAAGAAAGGCGCTACCTAATGCAGAGCCTGTAAACGTCGTACCACAAAAGAAAGCAGGTGGCTCACTTGCAACGGTGGCTTATTCGAAATTCGATAGCCCTATCGTAGTTGAAGAAATTAAAGCCGACGCAGGTATGGATATAGGCGATACGTTTATCGGTATGCACTTAAAAAAAGTTGCAGTTCCCGTTAGATTGTCAATAAACAGTATCGGTAACGCACATTTAACTTGCGCAAGAGTTCGCCCTAAATTTATCGGTGGAATTAGAGCAATTTATGACCAAGACTTGTTGTAATCCCTTATTCATTATATAATATATATAAATATATATGTAAAAAATTAAGACAAATATAAGACAAGCAAAAAGCTCGACGCTTTTGGATTTTAGACAACTTAAAAGACTAACGAAAATTCTTTCGTTAGTCTTTTTTAGTTTTGATACTAATTTGAAATGGCGTTATTATAATATAAATAATTATAAAAGTGGCTTTATTATATCATTAAAATCCAAGTAATTATCGACTTTAATAAAGTTTATATCAGAAAGATAGACCGACTCATCGTTGCCACCCAAACCGTAATCGTCGCCGACGTAAACCACTTCATCGTGCGAAATACCATTTTCTTTGCAGTATTTATCGAGCGCATAATACTTGTTATACGGGCGTGGAGCCATATCGAAAGAGGACGAGCCACCGACGAAAACGTTATAGTCGTTAAAGACGGATACCACTTCGTTATAGATAGCCCTTCTTTTACTTCTATCGGGATCAAAAACAAGTTTATCTTGCTTTTTAGCGTTCGTACCAAGAAGTGGAAAGGTTATACAACCCGACGAGTGATATTCAACGTTGTCGCCCGAAAACTTCGTGTAGCCGTACTTTTCTCTTAGGTAGGTTACTCTTTTTTCACAACTTTCCCTATCGCAAGGTAGTTGATGATCTTCTATTATTTCTATATCTTGAATTTGAGCGTTGTATTTTGCGTATTGCATACCGTAATTCCCTAAAATATCTATAGGAAATTGTTGCATTTGATTAAAAATTCTACGGCACATTCCTGCGCCAGCCATTAACAATTTATATTTTTTTTGCAAAGCGAAAAGCGTTTGCCTAACTTCTAACGAAAGGGGGGTTTTATGTTGTGTTAAAGTTCCGTCAAGGTCAAAAGCAATAAGTTTTATTTTTTTAATATCCACAATCTTCACCTACTATATTTATTGTATTTTGCTTTTATAATCAAATTCAACTTATCTAAAATAAGCGTAATAAAGCCACAAGAAAGTATATCTATCTTTTAGGTCTTTAGCGTATAAAATAGCATCGTCTAATTTTTCTTTAGAATAAAGTTTTTCAAACTCTTGGTAATTTAAGCCGACTGAATCCACCATTTTAACGAATTTATCGAAACTTGGCACTTTTTTAAGAATTTTAACTATTTTTGCCCAATTTTCGTAAATAAAATCGCTATCGTTTTTATTATACCAACCGAGTTTTTGTTGAAGTTTTATTACTTCAGGGGCTGATTTAGTATAAATCCTATTTATCTGAGTTTCATAATCCACTTTATCAAACTCTCTTTTTTTAGGCTGACCTAAAATCATTTTATCCCTTAATTTTGCCAAAAAGGTTGCCGAATAAATAACGTCTATGCCGTGTGCAAAATATTCAGTCCCGTTCAAAATACCCGTGATTTCAAAATAATGAGATAAGTGATGTTCGCTTCCAGATGCTGGTCTTGATGACCCCACAAAACTCATAAGCACGCCGACAAGCACTAGCCCTTCCATTAACTTACCTATCGCCTTTGGATCTCTATTTTTGATTTTTGCACCCAAGCGTTTGATTTTCTTTGCGCAGTTATATACTTCATTATAAATGTTTTTGCAAAAATATTCGCCGTTTATAAAACTGCTAAGTTCCCAATCGTTAAGGCAAGAAAATTTGCCGATTATATCGCCGTAGCCTGCCTTAATCATATCTAACGGTGCATCTTTTAATATGTTAGTGTCAGCAATAATTGCAAGTGGTGGACGAGCGTTTAGGGTTATTTTCATGTTTTTTAAGATAAGAGCACTACCGACCGAAGCGTATCCATCCATAGACGGCGCAGTTGCCACTATAAAATACGGAAGATCTTTATCAAAACTTACCTTTTTACAGAGGTCATTTATTACGCCCGAGCCCACGCCTATAATTAAGTGAGCGTCTTGTACTTGATTTTCAATATCTTCAAGTTTTTGTTCGTTTGGAATAACAACTTTGTCTTGGGATTGTAATACTTTAAGCGTTAGGTTTTTAGATTTTAGCAGTTCGATTATCTTTTCGCCACAAATTTTATGGGTGTTAGTATCGAAAACTAATAAAATATTTTTGTAATCTTTACATAGTTCAGGAAGTTTGTTTAACACACCAGCGCCTATCTCAACGGCTTTTATATTGCAAGAGTGTTCCCTTTTGCAACTACAATTAGCAAATTTTTTATAAAGTTTAGAAATATCCATATTGCCCCTACTTGATATTAGTTTTATTTTATGATATAATAAAACAATCAAAAACGATTGTCAATAGTTGGCTAAAATATTGATTAACAATCAAAAACGCTCAAATTATGTTAAAAGAAGAAAGACAAGAAAAGATTTTACAAATTTTAGAAGAAGAAAAATATATTACTGCAGGTAAACTTGCAAAGTGCCTTTACGCAAGTTTGCCGACCATTCGACGTGACCTAAACGAACTTGCTAGAAAAGATCTTATCATAAGAAATCACGGTGGGGCTAAAAAAATCGATTCGGAAAAAATCGTTTTACCCATTGAGTTTAGAAAGGCGCTTAATTATAAAGAAAAGCGCAAACTTTGTCAAAAAGCCTGCACTTTAATAAAAGATAACTATTTGATTTTTATAGACGCTTCAACGACCACCTTGCAAATGACCGAATTTCTAAACGCAAGCAGTCAACTAACGGTTGTGACGAATAGTATTCTAATTTCCACTATCCTAACCAAAAAAGGTATTAAAAACTACTTGACAGGTGGCGAACTGCAACAAAATTCTATGTGCTACGCTGGAAGTTTTGCCGAAAGTTTTATAAAACAGTTTAATTTTAACCTATGCTTTCTATCTTGCCACGGGATTGATGAAAACTATAATATCGTAGACACTTCGCTGCCAGAAACTTGTTTAAGAAGGACGGTTTTAAGCCAAACCTATAGAACGGTGTTTTTATGCGACAATTCTAAATTCGGATTAAACGCACCGTACAACCTAGCAAAATTAGACGAGTTAGATATCGTCATAACTGATAATAAAACCTTAACGACTAAAAACGCCTTGCTCGTAAAATAAAAAGTAAATCAACTTTAAATACGCCGACTTTCATTTTTTGTGAAAGTCGGCGTACTGCATTTATAATCAATTTATTAAAAAAACAAATACTTTTATCAAAATCAAACCGTTTGTTTTTCCACCTTGCAAACTACTTTATAACTGCCAAGCATTTTTACTTTTTGACTAATCGAGTCTTTAATTTGCTCGTCCGAAAGTTTAGTTTCGTAAGGAACGGCAATATCGAAAATCAAGTTGGTGTTATGCGCCCCTTGAACCATTCTAAAATCGTGAATAGTCATTTTCTCGTCAATTTCTTTGACTAGACTTGCTACTTTTACACGCATTTCGTTTACCACTTGGTCGTTAACTACGATAGGATCTAAATGTCCAGTAAGCACCACGTTGGTATTTTCAAAAAACTCTTGTTCGATATTATCGACAAGTTCATGCGACTCTAAAACGTCCACACTAGCGTCAACTTCCACGTGAACGCTAGCAAAATATTTATTCGGGCCGTAACAGTAAACGCTTAAATCGTGGATACCAAGCACTTCTTTATGCGCCAAAATGCGACCCTTTATATCGTCTACCATTTGCTCGTCGGGCGCTTGACCGATAAGGATAGACATCGCTTCTTTCAAAACGCCTATTCCCGCGAACGCCACGAAGAAAGCAACGAAAATCCCCGCATAGCCGTCCAAGTTTATGCCCGTAAGTTTACCGACGATAAGTGCGATAAGAACAGCCGTGGTCGAAATGCAGTCGGATATAGAATCGACGGCAGTCGCCCTTAAAATTTCAGAGTTAATCTTTTTTGCAACCGATCTGTTATAAAAGAATAAGCCGAATTTAACCAAAATAGATACGATTAAAACAATGACTATAATAAAAGAAAATTCTAGTTGGGTTGGATTAAATATTTTACCGATAGACTCTTTTAACAGTTCAAACGCAATAATCAAAATCAAAAAAGCGACAGCCATAGACAGCACGTATTCTAGGCGTTGATGCCCGAACGGATGCTCTTTATCGGCAGGCTTACTAGATAACTTAAACGAGATTAAAGACATAATGCTACTTGCCGAATCCGAAAGATTATTTAGCCCGTCGGCAAGGATAGAAAGCGCGCCGAAAAGAACGCCGACCAAAATTTTTGCCACTGCTAGAATAAAGTTTACTATTATGCCTACAAAACTTGCTATTTTGCCTTGTTTTTCTCTAATATTACTATTCAAATTACACCTTACATAATTTTATGGTATTAAAATGATTTTTAGCACAAAATAAAACAAGACTTTTGACACGGAAAATGGTTGATTTATATCAAAATAAATTATTGATAGATTGACGAGAAAATTACAAGAAAGACAAGTTTTCTTGTAAGGGCGCATACTTGAAAAGTATGTAACCGAACAAAAAACAAAGTATTTCGTAGCAATTTTCCGTCAAAAATCAAACAGGCGACGTGGCAAAAGTCTTAATGATTAACAATTAAAATACTTTTCAAATTCAACAGGATGTGGAATTTTAGAAATTTCGCTACATTCCTTGCGTTTGGTTTGAATAAACTTCTTAATTAAGTGTTCAGGGAAAACACCACCCTTTAGTAAGTATTCGTAGTCGTTTTCAAGAGCAGTCAAAGCGTCTTCTAGGCAGGTTGGTAAGCCTTGAAGTTTAGCCTTTTCTTCTTCAGGAAGATTGAATAAGTTAAAGTCGTAAGGTCCCCAACCGTTTTCTTTAGGGTCGATCTTATTTTGGATACCGTCAAGCCCAGCCATAAGGATAGCTGCATAAGCAAAATAAGGGTTGCAAGTTGCGTCAGGGTTTCTAATTTCAAATCTTCTCTCTTCAGGTTGCTTTGCGTATGCAGGAATTCTAATTACTGCCGAACGGTTAGAAGTAGCGTACCCAACGGTAACAGGCGCTTCAAAGCCAGGCACTAATCTCTTGAACGAGTTGGTACTTGGGTTAGTTATAGCGCATAGCGAACTGATGTGCTTTAATAATCCACCGATAAAGTAGTGCGCTTCTTTGCTTAAGTGTGCGTATCCGTTGTCGTCGGCAAATACAGGCTTGCCGTCCTTAAATAGTAGCATATGCACGTGCATACCGTTTCCTGCTTCGCCCATTACAGGCTTTGGCATAAGGGTCGCGCACTTGCCGTATTTTAATGCTGTGTTTTGGATAATGTATTTTATCATCATAGTTCCGTCAGCCATTTTAGACATCTTGCCAAGTTTTGGCTCGATTTCAAATTGACCTGCTGCCCCTACTTCTGGGTGATGATATTTTACAGGTATTCCTGCCTTTTCTATAAGCATACACATTTCACTTCTACATTCGTATGAATTGTCGAAAGGTTTTGCTATGTGGTAGTTCTTTTGTTTTGGTACTACAACGCCGTCTCCGTTTTCGTCACTGTTCCAATAAGCGTTTCTTGCGTCTAGACTCATATTGATGCTGTTTGGTCTAACGTCCCAAACAACGTCGTCAAATAAATAAAATTCAAATTCAGGAAGAATTAACATCTCGTCAGCAATACCCGTATCTTGCATGTACTTTTCAGCAGCTAGAACGATATTTCTAGGATATTGCGCAAGTGGACGATTTTCAGGATAGTCGATTATCATAGCGTTACCACTCATTGAAAGAGTTGGCACTTCGCAGAACGGATCAACCATAGCAGTGTCAGGGTCAGGTATAAATACCATGTCGCTCTTTTCAACTACTGCATATCCATAGTTAGATGCGTCAAACCCAATACCGTCACGCATTATGTCTGCCGAAAAACTGTTAGCAGGGATAGTAACGTGCCTAAATTGACCGTTTATGTCGATCATCTTAAAGTCGACCATTTGAATATTTTGGTCTTTTATCAAGTCTAATACTTTTTGAATTTTCTTGTCCATAAAAACTCCTTTTCTTTTGAACTTTGTTTTTGGTTTATACCATTGTTTTAACAAAACAATATATAATAGTATACCACTGTTATTTTATTCTTGTCAATCCTAAACCAAAAATGTTTTGAAAAAATTCAATTTACAATGAAAAATATTTACTCTAAACCATATTTTTAACCAAAATCGACAAGTTAATCTTTTTTGTAAATTGCATTTTCTTTTTAAGTTTTACAATTCCTTAACATTTTATTAACAATTTGTTATAATGAGAATTGTATAATATAACAAAAAAATGGAGAAAGAGTATGATAAAAGTTTTCGTAGTAGAAGATGACGTTGATTTGAATCGATTCGTATGTTCGAGCCTGCGCAGTGCTGGGTATGACGTGGTAAGTTGTTTTGACGGGCTACAAGCGATTGAAAAGATGGATGAAGAAAAATGCGATTTACTTTTAACCGATATAATGATGCCAAAAATGAACGGCTTTGAACTTGCAGAAAGCGTTCGCATGACCGATAAGAGTATGCCTATCATATTTATGACGGCAAAGGACGATAAGCAGTCCAAGATGTTAGGATACAATATCGGGATTGACGAGTACGTAACCAAGCCGTTTGACGTGGACGTATTGCTTATGACCATAAAAGCCATACTACGAAGGGCAAAAATCGAGACCGAAAAAGAAATTACGATAGGCAATTTCACAATGAACATAGAAGAACGCACGGCAACTCTCGACGGGCAAGAAATTGCGCTTACCGTTAGAGAATTTGACATTTTGTTTAAGATGCTATCCTATCCTAAAAAGACCTTTACCCGTTCGGCGTTAATGGCAGAGTTTTGGGATTACGATTCGTCAACGACGAGTAGGACGGTTGACGTATATATGGCTAAACTTCGTGAAAAGACTGCCGATTGCAACGGGTTTGAGATTGCGACCGTACACGGACTAGGCTACAAGGTGGTATTAAAATGAAAAACAAAAAAACTCGTTCGAGCCTCAACTGGGTAGGCGTAATTTCATTTTTCGTATTGATAGCCTTCGTTATGCAAATGGCGATATTATGTTACGATTATATACGAGAAAAAACTTCTAACATATCCTTAATCGCACTACTTATTTTAGTAGAAATAATTATTTTTGCCACTTTTTGTACGATAATAGACTTAATTAGGCGAAAGATTATGGTTGATAGACCAACAAAAAAGATTTTACAAGCGACCGAAAAGATAGCAAACGGCGATTTTTCCACTCGCCTTGAAATCACCCACGAATACGGCAAGTATAACGAATACGACTTAATTTTTGAAAACTTAAACAAAATGGCAACCGAACTTCAAAAAAACGAAGTGTTAAAGACCGATTTTATTTCCAACGTTTCTCACGAGATAAAAACGCCACTTGCCGTAATACAAAATTACGCGACCTTATTATCCGACGACTCGCTAGACGCTGAAATGCGAAAAAGTTATTCAAAAACGCTAATTTCAGCCTCAAAGCGCATTACCGATTTAATCACTAACATATTAAAACTAAATAAACTTGAAAATCAAGAAATTCAAGAAAAACCACAGCTTTTTAACCTAACCGATTCGCTATCCGAAAGCGTAGTGGGGTTTGAAACGCTAATTGAAAACAAAAACATCGAACTTAATTGCGATTTTGACGACCTTTATATTTTCTCGTCAAAGAGCCTACTTGAAATCGTTTGGAACAACCTTATCTCTAACGCCATTAAGTTTACCCCAAACGGTGGCAGTATTGATATAACCTTAAAGCGTAAGGCAAGCGATGCTCAAATAAGCGTTAAAGACACGGGCTGTGGAATGTCTAGCGAAGTTGGCGCTAGAATATTTGAAAAATTTTATCAAGGCGACACTTCTCACTCAACCCAAGGCAACGGGCTAGGACTTGCTTTAGTCAAAAAGGTTATCGACATTTTAGGTGGCGAAATAACCGTGCAAAGCCAAGTTGATAAAGGCAGTACCTTTACCATTTTATTAAAGGGCGTAGTGCATGAAAACTAACTTTATTTCTATTTGGAAAAAGGTGCTAAATCCCCCTACTTGGGCTAAAATATTAACCTTTATTATAGCCCTATTAACTAGCGTCGGCGCAGTTTTAATACTGTTTTTCGATTATGAAAATAGCTTGCTAGAAATAGTGGCTTACGCACTTTTTGGTCTTGCAGGACTTTCTCTTGCGTACAGCGCTTATTTGATTATCCCACTCTTCCCAAAAGCAAAACAGCAATTAAGGAACTTGATGGACAAACACGATTTTTTATATTTGCTCTTCAAAAATTTTGGGTTTAGAACGGTAATTTTT
Source organism: Clostridiales bacterium (assembly GCA_015055735.1). Classification (GTDB taxonomy): domain Bacteria; phylum Bacillota; class Clostridia; order Christensenellales; family Borkfalkiaceae; genus UBA1259. The sequence continues at coordinate 9,588 of SVHP01000026.1, forward strand.
AGCATAATATCCTTTATTATGAGCCTATTATTCAGTGGCTTTAACGCATACATGGGTATAGTCAATCGTTCTATATGGTACGGCGCACTCGCTACTTTTTATATATCGTTAGCATTTCTTCGTGGTGGCGTACTCGTCTATCATAAAAATAGAATAAGCAAAAAAATCGACCTTAAAAACCAAGAATTAGCAAAAGCAAAAGTTTATAGAAACAGTGGAATTATAACGCTTATTCTCAACCTTTCGCTGTCGTCGGCGATAGCGCAAATGATTTTTTCGGGTGCGTATTTCACATATATGGGTTGGACGATTTTTGCTTACGCTGCATACGCCTTTTATAAAATAATAACTTCGGTCATCAGTTTTGTAAGGGCGCACAGGCAAGACGATTTAACGGTTAGGGCGATTAGAAATATCAATTTAGTCGATGCTCTCGTATCTATTCTTGCATTACAAACGGCGCTTTTAACAACCTTTGGGGACGGGGTAAACCTTTCCTTATTTAACACCATTACGGGGCTAGCCGTTAGTTTATTGTCCGTATCTATCGGAATTTATATGATATTATCAGCAAACGAAAAAATAAAAAAACTACAAAAGGAACTTAATCACAATGAGTAATCAATTCAATTTCAAATACACTGCCCTTTCTCAAGAAGAAAGAAAAGAAATAGACAGTATTCGCCGTCAATATTGCCCTAGCGAACAAAAGGAAAGCAAGTTAGATCGACTTCGCCGTTTAGATGCTCGTGTTAAAAACTCGGCAACCATTGTATCCTTAGTACTTGGCGTTTTGGGCTTATTAACTTTCGGGCTAGGTCTTACAACCATTTTAGAGTGGAACAACTTGCCTTTAGGAATAATAATTATGCTTGTAGGTAGCGTTCCTATCGCCCTTGCCTACCCCGTATATTTGAAGATATTAAACAAGAACAAAAAACGCTACGGTCAAGAAATTCTAAGCCTTTCAGAAGAGTTATTAAATCAAAACCAAGATAATTAACTTAAATTCTTTGGGTGGCAGGAAAAAGGCTAGGGCTAAAAAGCGCAATGAAATATATCATATCGGCGCTTGAAAAATGCGACACCGACTACCCTATCGTTCCGTCTTATACTTTCGGTAAGGTAAATCTTGACGAACTTATCTCAAGAACTCCCGACTCGTATAAAAAAGCCATGATAGAATATGACAATATCGACCCTGCTATCGCAGCGCACTGGGGTCCTAACGCCTTCGGGTATATATTCGTTGAAAAATAAATAATGTTAATTTATATAGAAAACTCGGCAGTTTTTACTGCTGATTTTTTTATTTTTGCCACTTTTACAAAATCTTTACAAAACATTATCAAACCGTTTACAGTATTTTATTAAAACTTAAACATCGATTTCATATAATATGGGTACAAAGTTAAACAAAACAAGGAGATAAAAAAATGAATACTCAATTAAAAACCGTTGAAAAAATCCGTGCAAGCTATACGGAAAAACAAACTACTAAATTCGATAAGTTAAAACAAATAGATAGAAAGGTAAAACGCCCTGCAAGAATTTTTGCTTACGTTTTCGGCTCTCTATCTTCACTCGTTCTAGGATTTGGAATGTGCTTATGTATGAAAGTTATCGGCGCTTCACTTTCTTTTTCTATGCCACTCGGTATAGCGATAGGACTTTTGGGAATTCTGCTCGTTTGCATCAACTACCCTATTTATAAAGGCATATTAAAGACGAGAAAAAACAAATACTCAAACCAAGTAATTGAACTATCTGACAGTTTATTGAATAATTAAAATCAAAAAATATAAAAATATATGTAAAAGTTATAAGGAGATATTTATTATGGGAATCAAAAAATTTTTTAAGGACGCATTTTCAGACATGAAGGAAAGCGCAAAAGCGCAACACGAAGTGGATAAGGCTAATTTTCAAGCTACCAAAGCCGAATCAAAAGCACAATGGGAAGAAGCTAAGATGAGCCCTAAAGCACGCCAAGCAAAAATGCAAGAAGAACGTGACAAGCAAATAAAAGAAGCAAACCAAAGAAAGGCTGCTGCCGACGAACGCATTGAAAAAGCAAAGAAAAACTAAAAATATAGCACGCTACACTTTATGAAAAGTGTAGCGTGCTTTTTTTATTCTAATTTTAAGCCATAGGTCTATAACTTAATCCACAATAAGTTACGTTCATTTCATAACTGCTAAAGATTGAAGCGCCGTTATATTCATCAACAGTTAACGGTTGACTTTGGTCATCTTGTTCAAGTTCAGGTATAACGCTTATCTCTCGGTTAATAAACTTGTCTAGTGAGCGCTTAACGTATTCTAGTCTTGATTTTAGACCACCTAGCCTTATAGTTTGTACTTCAATACCAAAGGGTTTATTTTCCTTAAGCCACGCCGTTTCTTGCAAGTCTTTAAAAATAGTTACTCTTTTGATTATCTTTGATATTTGGTCGCTTATTTGTTCTAACTTCCCTAAATCTTTTTGACTATAACTTTGTCTTAATTGTCCAAACAAGCCACATTTCAACTCGTTTATAGCGCAAAGTTCAGCAAACAGCCTATAAACGTACGCATATTCTGATTTTCTTTTAGATAGCCTTAAAAGTTTCTTTTTATTCTCGTTAAAATATTTGCGCCACTCTATATTTTCCGATCTGTCACGAACGCCCATAAATAAATCTAAGTACAGTACGTATTTTGAAACGTTAATAAGCTGGTCAACTTTACGATCAAAAACTTTATTCGGCAAATCGAACGCAAACAGTTCTTTAATCGAATATCCCGTCAAAAACCTTGAAAGTTTAGATAAGTTCGTTTTATTTAATTTAATTTGGTTTGCATAATTTGAAATTTCCAATAATGCGCCCATAGCGCTTAAGCGTGGGCATTCTGCTCCGTCGTCACCCCACAGGGTAACGCAAAAATCATTAACTTTATCTTTTGCCGCCCTAACTGCAGGGAATGAGGTTTTGAGCGAATAATCGTTCAAAGGTGCATAGCCCGTCCACGTCCACACCCCACTTGCAAAACTTACTTTTCTAGTAAGCTTTGTAGAGCGCTCGAGTTTTTGGCAATATTGTTCTTTGGTTTTATAGTAATACGACCAGCTATTCAAAGTCAAATTATCTGGTAGCGACAATTTTCCATTTTCGCCATATTGCTCGAACATATCCGCCCACGCAATAGGCTCTAAGCCGTATTTATCACAAATATCACAAACTTTTTTAACGTGTCTTGAAAAAACTTGTACTTTATCAACCACACCGTGCTTATCTTGGTAAGAGCCACGCAACATCATAGGCGCTTCGTCCATGCCTATATGTATTCTTTTTGTCTTAAAATTTTTGGCGCAAGTCTTGATTACGTTTTCTATAAACTCGTAAGTTCTTGGTTGGTCGATTAGTATTATATTAGCGATATCTTTCATCTGGCAAACGTAAGGATCCCAATGATTAAATAGGCGTTCTAAATGGGCTAGCGTTTGTATATAAGGTATTATTTCTACACCAAAATTATGGGCAAATTCAACTATTTCTTGGATTTCTGCTTGAGTAAACCTTCCACGCATATATCCCATTAACGGCTCACCTTCAACTTCCAAACAGTCCTCTAAATACAAGCCTAAATAATCGTATCCCAAAAAAGCTATGGTTACTATAAACCTTTTAAGCCAATTCACGTTAGCCACGCCGTTTCTTGCGCAATCGACCATAATCCCCATGCGTTCAAAATACGGCTTACTGTAAGTAGTATCGCTCATAACGGCTTTTGACGTTATTACGCCTACTGCGTGAAAAAAATCTACTAACCGACCGTATTCTACGGCAAAGTTGTTTCTCTTATTGGTTATAACGTAACCTAAGATATCTTTTTTGATTGAAACAATTTCAATATCACTACCTGAATATTCAAAGTATGATTGGCTTAATATTATCGCCTTTTGCAAAGTTTCATCGTTCGTTACGGTAATTTTCATAACATTTTCCCAATATACACTTTTATTTAAAAATGACGGTATCTGATACGATAGCGTCGGTTTTTGCGTCTTTTTTATTCAATCTCTTTATCCACACTATTAAAAAGGCTATGCACGATACGGTTATTGCGCCAAGCACTACCGATACGGTAAATGCATTTATCCAATTTTGATGAATAAGCGCAGGAGCAGTCGCTTCGGGATTTACGATTATGGTGTAAATTTTAGGCGCAACGCCTGCCGATACAGATGCTGCAACGTTTACCATAGTCGAATACACGCCCGTATCTATCTTATCTCGCATTTTAAGCGCCGCTACCGAGAGCGATATAGTCCTTCCCCCGTTGGTTAAAACAAGGAATAATAAGTAGAACACGACTAACACGGCAAAGGTTTGCACGTTTAATATTGATAAGACGAGTAGCGCCACCGAACATAAAAGCGCAAGTCCGAAAAACACAAACGCCACTTTTAAGAAGTTAGTTTGCTTTTCGCACGCCCTTACGGTTAGTACGGGGCCGATTACGGTTATAACTAAAATAACCATAGAAATAAGTTTACTCGTAGTATTATCAAATCCACCTACGTTGCTTAAAAAGTAGTCCACGATATTGTTGAGCGAGAAATACAAGAAGGTAATTATAAGCCCAAAAAATAGTGAAAATGCGTAAAAAACAAACTTTCTCTTTTTGTTTTTTAAGTGAATAAAATCGTTTTTATCTTCGTCCGAAACGTCTTCTTCAGAGCCGTCAGCATGCACTACGTGGTGCATTGCTTTCTCCCTTGGGTATTTATTAGCCAAATTTACAGCCATTACGAATAAAGCGACTGCAATTATAAGTACTATACCGAGTACGATAAACGGAAGTTTCCAATTTTCGCCAAAAACACTTGCAACACCGTACGATAAAAAGTATGCAACTGCAGGTCCTGACGACATTAAGGAGTTAGCGTTAGGAAGTAGGTCGGACGGAAGATGATGCCCTAACGTTTTTATCGAACAACCCCAAATGCCTGCTTGCATAATGCCGTTTACAATAAATATAACCCAATGATGCTCTACTGTGCTAGTAAAAGATATTAGTATAGTTAAAATTGCCGATAAGGTTATCGTGACTGCAAGATACCACTTAATATTCACCTTTTGCATAAAAAAGACGAGCGCAAGTTGCATTGCCGCATATGCGTAAAAGTAATACTCCATAGTAGACGCTAAAGCCACCGAGTTAAAACCTGCGGCCGTCATAGTCGTCTTTTCGGCAACGTATAGGTTTTTAGAGCCCGTCAACACGATGTACATAAAAAAGGTTGCAAAAATCAAAAACCAATATGCAAAATTTTGCTTTTTTGTTCGTACCGTCATAAAACACCTTGGTAAAATAATAGTTATATTATATTCCTTTAGTTCAAAAAAAGCAAAGGTTTTAATTATATATTCTATTCGTTTTATTTTTTGATAATAAATTAGTTTAATTTGATAACAATTCTCGCAAAAAGTATCGCAAGAACTTTTTGCAATTAAACGAAAAGACACCCTTACGGATGTCTTTTCGTTTAATTAAAATAATATACACTCTCTTTGTCTGGACAATTTGTTGACAAAATATATGTTTTTCCATTAGTATCTTGTAAATAAGTATTTCGCCAATCATCACCAGAAACTTCTTTTAACTCGTAACTTTTATCCCAATAATCAACAGCTTTCCAACCTTTATCATAATAGACTGCAATTCTACGAAGTCCAAGTCCAACACCGAGTTGTTTGCGAATTTCTTCTTTTAAGTCCGAACTACGCTTTTCATCAGAACTTTGGTATTCGTTATTGTTACCTGCTGAAACACCTTGAAAAAACCAAAAAATAACAGCAATTAAAAATATTATTGATAGAAATGGTGCAAGCAATACTAACATATAATAAATGCGATAGTCTTCTTGCCCTTCTTTTCCTTTCAACCCTACATATATTAACAATGATAGCAGTCTATGTAACACTATAAAAATAATAGGAAATAGAAAAGTGTTTACAAAATTTATTTTTGATAGTGAATTACCTACTATATAAGGCAAAAGTCCATCTATGAAACATCCTAATAAAAATAATACATACAGTATTACTAAAAATTTACTTTGTTTACCATTATTTTGCCGATAAAAGTATGCTGTCATTAACAACGGTATAACTGAAAAATTAAGAATTAACGTAACACCTATTCCTAATAACCAATTTTCATTTATAGAAATATCATACGCTGATTGTAATCCAAAATATGTTCTTATAATTAAAGATAAAAGTGAATATCCAAAAAAAGCGATTAAACCAACTATAATATAAACTTTGGAAAAAGGTTTGACTTTATTCAAAAACTTTTTTACATTTTCATTTTCTGTAGCTTTTTGGTTTTGTGAATTTGAATAAATCTCTAAACAATTTTCATAACACGTTTTAATTTCATCAGCAATCACGTTTGCTTGGATTCCTATTTCTGGTATAGGTTGAATTTCTAGAGCCTTTTTTAATAATTCTAGTCCCTTTTCTTCATCTCTATCCCAAAGAGAATCCCCCATAAATAGATTTCTTCCCAAATCACGATAAGCAAAGCACAGTCCAAGATCAAGTGATTCTTCTAAATAATCTTTAGCAACGTCTGCATATTTATAAAAATATTCTTCATCACCTATATTTGCTGCATACTTACACTTGGCTAAAAAACCCAAATAAAGAGCATACTGTGGAATCCCCGTTTTATCGCCTTTATCTATGAATTCATTTGCTATATTTAACGTCTCATCAAGAAGTTCTTCGGCACTTTGGCGAATAGAATCATCTTCTGCTTCCCAAAAAGTCTCTAAACAAAAGTGTTCAAAAAGTAACAAAGCAGAAATGTCATAACCAAATAAACGTTCCCTTAGCTCCTTTAATTCTTCTAATCTTTCGTCCATTTTTTACTTATTTGTCAAAATGATTTTTTAATTCTTCATCAAGAAATCTATCAGAAATTTTTCCTTTAAGAGTTACTTGGGTTTTGTGAATAGCACCACATTTTTTGCAACGCAATTTAACGTTAACATCATTATAATCTGCGCCCATTGCAGCTTTAACCGTTCTAACAACTTTTGCGTCAACAATACAAGACGAATCGTATGGTTCTTTACATTTAGGACAAACTTTTCCACGATTCATTATAAATCTATACAAAACAAATAAGCCTACTACCACACCAATTCCCAATATTACTAATAAAATTTCCATAATCTTCTCTCCTTTTTTTTATTTTTATTAAATTTAAAATCCCACAATCTTTGAACCCAAAGACTCGATTTTTGAACATAAAGTAACAACAATTATCGGTGGAATTATATAAGCCCAACACATAAGAAAAAAACGCAATAAGTTGCTACCTGTATTTCTTCCTCGTGATCTTAACCAAGACCATTCGTTATAACAAAAAATCGCCATTCCCATAGTCACGAAGTTTACGACAGGGATAATGCTTATAAGCAAAAAAATAAAAAATCTCTTTTTTACTATTGCCATAAGTTTTCTTCGCTCCGAATCTGACAATGTTTTAATCCATTCATCATTATCTAGTTCATCTTGCATCTCTTCATACAGTTCATCTTTCATTTATCTCTCTCCTTTTTTATATTTCAAATAATAAAGCACCTTATTACAATGAATTATATTATGTATAAAATAATATGTCAAGCAATTTTTAATGTTTTTTTGAATAAAATTATTTATCACATAATATTATATTATGTATAACATTATTTTATTAAGTATCAAATATATATCTAAATAAAAGTTTATAGTATAATTTTTATAGCAAATTTTTGTTTTTGGAGACAAACTAAATGACCATAAAAGAAATCATTGAACGTATTAGTTTAATACGAACAAACGCAAATTTAAGCGCGCGAGAATTAAGTTTAATTATAGGCAAAAATCCTGCATACATTAGCCAATTAGAAAATACGGATAGTTTTGAACCTAGTTTAAGCACTCTTTTAGATATTTTAGAAGTTTGTAATGTTTCAGTAGAAGAATTTTTTTACCATAATATGGAACAATATAAAAGCGACAAGCAATTATTGACTTTTTTTTCAAATCTTTCCGAAAAACAAAAAGAAGCAATTATACATTTATACGAAGTTTAATATTAACAATTATTAGATAAAAAGAAAAGACACCCCTTATGGATGTCTTTTCTTTTTTGAAGCTGGTGACGGGACAGATCTCCGTTGCTAACGCAACTACGATCCCCTTGTCCATCATAGTTTGTCCGTCATATGACGGGCGAACCAAGGCTCTCACCCGACACACCAGTACTTAGTAGGGATTCGGGCGTCTTTGATCTTCCCCCCTTGACGGACTAGCCCTGCGTAACGAAGTGTAGCAGACTGCGACTTGTCGCAGGGCGATTTTGCACTTGTGCTAAATCGCAATAAAAAAAGAAACCCTGTTGGATTTCTTTTTTTATTATCGAATTGGAGCTGGTGACGGGATTCGAACCTGCGACCTGCTGATTACGAATCAGCTGCTCTACCGACTGAGCCACACCAGCGTGATTGATTTTTTGCTTAAATATATTATCACATTAAACAAAAAATATCAACCGTTTTTTAGTTAAAGATAACATAAATATTATTCTTCTAGCAATTTTTTTATTCTATCAGCGTATTCTAGACCTGTTTGATAACCTATCTCGATAGCCTTGTCTATATCCTTAAACTTAAGTTGACTCATATCGCCGAGATCAGGCAAGATATATAAGTCAGGTTTTTGTTCCATAACCCTATACCTAGTATGCGAAGAATCGACTATTTCAAAAGTACGCCAAGCAATAGTGAACACGTTGAGTTTCTTTTGAACTTTTCTAACGCTACCAAGTACGTCAACGGCGACGATGACGTCTGCGCCCATATCCCTAACCGTTTGGATAGGCACTCTACAAAGCACCCCACCGTCAACGTACGGCACGTCGTTAATAACGACTGGCTTAAAAACCGAAGGGATAGTCGAACTTGCTGCAACTGCAGTATAAACCACGTCGTTAGTGTCTTCACCAAACACTTTAACCTTTCCTTCTTCAAGGTCGGTAGCGACGCAACGGAAAGGTATTTTTAATTCTGAAAACTTGGATTCACCCAAATATTGTTTAAGTTTATTTTGCATTTTTTGCGAACGCAAAATAGCCGAATTGCCAATAGGATTAATAGACAAGTCCAAAAGGTCTGAGAACTTTAGTTGTTTAACGATTTCAGCCATATAATCAGGAGTAAGCCCTTTTGCATAGCAAGATCCAACTACCGAACCCATAGAAGTACCACTAACGTAATCGGGGGTAATTCCACACTCTTGCATAGCCTTCAAAAAACCGATATGAGCGACGCCACGGCTACCACCTGCACCTAAAGCAAAACCTAACTTTTTAGACATGTTTCTCTCCTTTTTAATAATTTTGAGCTACAAAAATACAAAATATTCTACTTAGCCTAAGTTATTATACATATTAGCACAATAATTTTTAAATTTCAACCATTTACTTGAAATTTTATCTTTTTTTTGGTATAATAATTTCCATGAGTTACCATATAGATACAGGATTGATCAAAGACAAATTTGCAGTGGACTGTGAATGTCCTCTTTGCGAAATACAAAATATAGTAGAAGAACAACTGCTTCACGAATTCTTAAACGACGCCGTTATGGAAGATGATTCTAGAATTAAGGTAGGAAAACTTGGCTTTTGCAGTAGGCATTTCGATATGCTGTTTGCTAGACAAAACAAGTTGTCGGTTGCCCTTCAAATTAGAACAAGGCTAGAAGTATTGCAAAAAAAATTCGGCGTTTTCACTAACGTAAATTCGGCTATTAAAAGCGCAAAAGAACTTGAAGAAAGCCATAAGACTTGTATTATTTGCGAACTTACCGAGCAAAGCATGGTAAAATACTACAAAACCATTGCTCAAATGTACGCAAAAGAGCCGAGTTTTGTTAAGACCTTAATATCGTCTAAAGGCTTTTGTATGCACCACTACGCCGAGTTATTAAGGTATTCAAAGTGCGCTAGCGTATTTGCAAAGGACTACGTAAAGATTATAAGCCAAGTCCAAACCAACAATATCGAAAGAATGCAAGAAGACCTTAAAGTTTTTTGCGATAGACACGATTATAGGAACGCTAACGAGCCACTAGGCGACGCTGAAACGGCACTCCCTCGTATTCGCACCAAACTTTACGGCAAAAAATACGATTAGTTTTTTCACTAATTTACTCAACAAAAATTTAAGCACGCTACTTGTTTTGTAGCGTGCTTTTATATAACGTAACGTTTTTATAATTTATTTTTCTTTTTTTATTGAAACATTGGCAAGTTGTTCTATAAACTTTCTTGCTCCTGAAACATTTTTTACACTAATTGATCCTAGCGAAGATGTCACAGTGATAGTTCCATAATTCAATAATTTACCCCATATAGAATCTTCAATAAAAATATTGTCAATTTTTTCTAATGGTATGCGTATTTCTTTATTGCCTGCTTTACCAAATAATTCTTTTTGATCGTAAAACAATTTGTATTTGAAATGTTTTATAGTGTATCCAACAGCCCAACATAACCATGCAAAAAATAAAAGTCCGATAAAAAATTCTACTATTCCCATAAATATCGGCGAAATTGAGCCAAAAATATCTTGTTTAACAACGTCTACAACGCTTGCTTTTTGCCCAATATTTATTGCTTCTTGCAATGCTTGTTCGATTTCTCCTGATATTTTCATTTTCAAATATCTTGGTATGTATACAAATAAATAAGGAATTATATAGAACATAGGAATAGAAAGCCAAGCAACCATAAGCGCCTTTATACTTATAGTTGCTTGAACGGTATCCTGCTCGCTTGCCTCAACCTTTTCTAAAGTATGCATATTTATCGTTTTTATTTATTTATCGCATTTGCCATTGCATTAGCCATTTCATTTGCTTGTTGTTTGATTCTATCTTCTTCAAATTGATCAGCTTGCGCCATAATCATATTCTTAAATTGAGCACCTGATTTAATACAATCAAAAGTAAATACACCTGCCGCAGTGGTAATCGTTACTTTACTGTAATTAAAAATCTTTCCAAAAAATGGTTGCTTTTCGCCAACAGTTTGAATTTTGTTTAACGGAGTATCAAGCGTTGACGTATTTAATACACCCACTTTACCAATAATTCTTTTGTTTGTTATTGCAAGTTCTATATTGAAAAACCTAATAGTCGCTATAACTGCTTTGATAAGTGGTATAAATAACAACCAAAAAAATAAAATACCTTTAATCCACGCTCCTAAAAGAAACAACGGATTAAGATCTGCCTTCTTAACGATAACTTCGTTTTTTCCCAAATTACTCTCCACATATGCCATAAAAGCACCTCCACTGTATATAATATAACCATATTATACTAGACATTTTGTCTAGTGTCAAGATATTTTGTGTAGTTTTTGGGTAAAATTTTATATTATGGACGTTAAATTTTGTAAGAACTTAAAATGCGCACGAAAAGAAAATTGCCTTACTCAAAAACAGGTGGCAGACATGTTAGACGTTGTTGAAAGTTGTTATGCCAACTGGGAGCAAGGGCGTACAGAACCAAATATTGATATGTTAAGGAAATTAAGCGTTATTTTCAAGATTTCTATAGATGACTTGATCAATGGTGTTTAATTAGTTTTTTGCAACAAAAATTTAAGCACGCTACTTGTTTTGTAGCGTGCTTTTTGTTTTCTCTTATCTTATTATCTTAAACTTGGTAAGCCGTCGTTTACGTTTTCATCAATCTTCCAAACGTTTTCAAAATCCCACAACGCCTTGCTCTTAAATCTATTAAACACTGTACTCGAAGTGCTGGACGTAACTTTTTCGTAATCGTTGAGATAATCAGTCGATATACTGTGATTAGCATCAGAAACTACGTTCCTAATGGTACAACTGCTATACAGTTCGCTTAACTCACCGTAAGTTTGATTAGAATGACTAGTAGTTAGCACCCCTGCATTAAAGTCTATATTATATGATGTAATTAGTTTATAATAAATAATTCCTTCCCCCGTCTTAATCGTCAAAAGACCACTAGGCGCTGTTAAGAAACAATTTTTAGCAACGATTACAGGACTACCCGTAAGTCCTGCTGCGTACGCACGCAAACTAGCAACGTGACTATATTGAGATATCAATCGAAGTTCGGTAACACAAGCATAGCAATTATTCAAATTCCCCGTACTTCCAGCCATACCACCTATAGTGGCTTCGTTTATATTATCCGACAAAACGTATAATGAAAGGAAACTACCTTTATTCATATACACGTAACTATCGTTAATGCCGTTAACAACACCTGCCATACCACCAACGCTAATACCAACGCCGATTGACGAATCGCTCGTCGAACCTGCCGAAACCGAAATATAATCGTCACTCTCGAAAGTCACGCTCGAACGAGATATTTGAACGTCGTTTCCGTACCCTATTATTCCACCAACGTCAAAATTGCCGTAGCCGAGTTTTGTAAGGCTTGCGCTAATTTTAACGTCTTTAACCGAACAGCCTGTAATGGTGGTAGTTCCTTCTTCACTCAAGGCGAGTATTCCACCGATAGTATATCTAGTGTTAGAAGTTAAGGTTAAGTGCAGTTTATCGATATGCACGTTTTCAATAACGTTATTGCCCGTAGCCGTTGATATTATGCCTACGAAAGCCTTGTAATAATCGCTTTCGTGTTCAACCGTTTCGTCAATCTCAAATCTTACGTTTTTGATAGTTGCACCGTCAATTTCTTGGAACAATCCTTTTTGACTAGTATACGACACGAAGAAATTGTTATTTTTTATAGTATGGTTTCCACCGTCAAACTCGCCTTCAAAACATCTTATACTATAATCTTTTGGTCCAAACCATTGACTAACCCTTTCACTACTTAAATCCAAGTCGGTAGTCAAACGGTATTTTCCTTCGATAGGCTCAGTAGCGTCCGTTAGTAGATATTCAAAATCGGTTTTTGAAGTAATCAAGCGATAACCTTCGTCGTCGTAAATCTCACTGTAAAATTTAGGATACAGCGTGTAATAATATTCATTTTCAGTTTTTATTTCAGAAATTAAATATTCTAAGTTAGAGTCAGTGCACCAGCCTAAAAAATGGTGATTTTCATAAACGGGTTCGGTCAAGGTAAAATCTTCGTCTTCGACAGTATAACTGCTCCTATTATCGTGCGTTGCGCCTTCAGGCATAACGTAATCTATGGTGTAGACGGTAGGCTCAAACTTAGGATAAAGTTCGGCGTCACCAACCATTAAGCCTGGCGTTATTTTCTTAAATACGACATCCGGATTATCTTGTCGATACCAGCCCATAAAATCATAACCGTCTTTTTCAGCAACGGGTAAATCCTTTTCTTCTAACACGGTATAATCGTAATCGCCAAAGCCTGGCGTACTATACCAATCTTCTCCGTTCGCCCAACTTAAAATATATTTGATTCTATATTGCGTTGGCCCAAAGTTCGGCACGATAACAACGTCTTCGCCTAGCATTTTGAATGTAGGTTTAGATGCAAAATGCAACTCTCCGTTTACTTCGTAGCTATTAAACTGGTAGCCGACCTTGTTAGGCGTAGCCGTAACCGTCACCTTTTCATTTTTACGAGCAGTTTTTTTGTCCACGGTTAAAGTTCCGTGTTCGCTTTGTTGTATGGTAATAGTATGTGGATCGCCTGTCGGCACTTCGTCGGCAACAGAACAGCCTATAATCCCCATGCAACACAACATCAAAATTAACGATAAAATTAAGATAATTTTGTTTTTCATAATCTTCCCCTTTATGCGTTCTATACTTTGATTTTATATATCATATTGGTTTTATATATCGTATTTGACAAATTCGCCGTTATATATAGTGTATAAATGCGAAAAACCGATATCTTTTAAATATGCTTTAGTTTGGCTAAATGCAAAATCAAGCGTATCGATATTATGGCTATCTGACGAGAGAATAAGCCTAGCATCGAGTTTTTTAAGTATATACAATAAATTCTCGTTTGGATACGCACTCGTTCTTAATCCCCTTGCAATAGCGCCCGTATTCACTTCAAAAACGCTTGAACTATTGCTCGCCACCGTTATATATTTTTCGGCTATTTTATTGTAGTTAGCATTTTGTAAAAACAATGAACTATCCAACTCGTCAAATTTGGTGATCAAGTCAAAGTGCCCTATAATATCGGGCTTTCTACGATTTATATATTCGCAAAAAGCAGTATAATAAGTTTGGGCTAGCCTTTCGATATCGTAATTGAAAGCCGTAAGGCATTTTTTGAAGTAATCGTAGTTAGAATCGATAGGATAATACTTGCTACCTATATGAAAATAGTGTGACGAGCCGATTATATAGTCGAATTTGCTTCTATCAACTAAACAAAAAGCGTCTTCTTCAACCCCTAAATAGACTTGGATTGAATTTTTATATTTTGCTTTTAGGCGATTTATTTCATCTATGTACCCACAAGTTTCTTTCATACAATATCTTAAATCGAAATCGGTATAGCCGTGTCCCGAAAAACCGATTGCCGAAAAGCCTTTATCAATGGCGCATAATATAATCTCTTCAGGGGTATTATTTCCATCGCAAAAGACTGTGTGCGTATGAAAATTAGCAATCATTTGTCTTTGGTTCTCCTTTTTGACAAGTATAGTATGGTAAATCTTTTAGTTTTTCCCTTATACATTATAATAGCACAACAAACTTAATCTGTCAATAGTCGTATAAAAATAGCGCCCAAAAGTACTTACTTTGGGCGCATTTAACTATTTTTTAGTTAATTTATTTATCAGTTATTTAAAAACTTTTGCTAGTATTCCTTCTTCTAGTTCTTTAATACAATAGATATGTTCCATGATATCGAAAACTTCTTCCAAGCCGTGACGAGCTGACTTCCAACCCTTACCGTCGGTAAGCCATACGAAAACCATGTTTTTAATGCCTTTAGTTTCCAACGCAAGCGTCTTATAAGTCCTTGCCGTTTCGTTTAGTTTAGAGCCTTGCCCTGAATAAAAGTTAGTTTCAATGGCGTATATAGTCTTATCCTTTTTCACGACGAAATTAAAGCGCATTTCGGTCTTACCCGTATTAGAAATGCCCGATAAATCTATATCCCACTTTCTCTCTATTGCCGAAAGATACATTTCTTCAAAGTAAGTTTCGCCCTTAACTAGCCCTTGTTTTTTAAG